>NZ_JWMB01000026.1:0-27070 GCF_000812445.1 Cupriavidus sp. SHE
TGATCACCTACGCTACAATCTCCTGACCGCGCAGTACCACCTTCCTTCCCTGATCACGTTCGCCGAAACCGCTGATCACCTTCACCGAAATCCGCAGCGTCACGGACACGACCAGCTGGAAGACAGACGGTTCAACTTCCTTGTGATTGGTCTTTGACGGTGGGGTCGACCAGTTCTCTAAGGCCACATGAAGGGTATTCCGACTAGCATCCAGGGGGTCCTGCAGAGCCTGTACGACCCAGCGCAGCTCGATGTCAGGGAGGACCAGCTTGAGTTTGGAGGCGCGCACAGCCTCTAGGTACTTTGTCCAATTCTGCAGGTCAGAGGGGCGGATGGTCTGACCGTGTCGATAGCCCCAGAGTTGCCCGCCGAAAAATTCATCACCGCTGGCCGCCCAAGCGTGAAGTTGCTCTCTGATAGCCGCATTGAGAATCGCCGAGGCCTTTGTCGCGTCGGCCTCTGCCGTGGTTGGGGTGAATTCGAAAGAGGGAAGCGTTAGCTCCAGCCTCAACCACTTTGCAGGCGGTGCGATGGGTTCGGCCATCCCATCCGGAATCAACATAGTGGCAGACGCCGCCTGCGCTGGGATCGGAGTCCCGTCATCGGTCTCCTGGAGGTCGTTGTCGTGCTCTACTTCGATCGCTGAGTCTGACCCCTCCACTGTAGCCCGGTCCAATTTGTTGTCGAAAGGCAGCCCGAGTTCAATGTAGGCTTGCCGACGAACCGCCAGGCTCTCTGGTCGCCAACTCTCGTGCTTCTTACCGCCTGGGAGGCTTGCCTCCAATTTGACGAGTGCCTCCCTCACCTTGGTCCGAAGGAGAGTTCGCGCTTCCGCGTTCAGTGGGAACACAGGTTCCAATCGGCCCCCAGGCTTGATCTCATCTACCGTGGGAAGGATGCGCACATAGACGGCGCCGCGTACCGAGACAGTCAGCGTCTCACCCGCGTCCGACGTAAGGATTTGGAGATCCATCCCGTGGGCGCTGATCCGGATTGGGTCAGCTTCTTCGTCGCCTACCCGCTCATCTTGCGGCATCGGCACAATGAACCCCGACATGAGCGCAGTGCTTGGCTTCATGCCGTAGATAATCTTGTAGAACTCGCCTTTACCTTCCAGTCGGCCTGAGAGGTTATTCAGCAGGCTGTCAACTACCGCCTCCTTGTACCCTTCGTGGATATGACGGGGGTTCTCGCTCAAGACGGGCATCCGAATCTCCTGGTTCAATTTCCAGCGCACTGCGCCCGGACGGGGCCACCACGCGCTCGACTTTGTGGACGCACAGTAAGGCGTCCTGGCGCAGCTGCCTGACCACGTGCTCAGGTAGCTTGCGATAGGTGGTGGCACTCTCAGGCTGGAAGAGGATTTCCGCGTAGCGTGCCACCAACTCGCGGCCTAGGCTCTGATTGAACTGCCTCGTTTTGCGAATGAGAGCCCAGTAGCGTGCTGCGTCGTCTTCGCTCATCTGGAGTGCGGCGCAGAACGTCCGGAAAAAGGAACCGTCTTTGGACGCATGAGGCCGTGAGTCGTCGTTACCGGGCGGCTCTAACCAGTAGTAGACGCGGCCGACCCGACAATCCTTGGCGGCCGGGTTGAGCGCCACCATTCGCTCGTGGATCTTCCTTGCAAGCACCGACCGCTTGGTCTCTTTGAAGAAGAGCTGGCAGCGCCGCTGGACGTCGGTGTGATATAGCTGCATCCACATACGCAACGGGTCGACCACTGAGCTAATACCCTCGCGGCCTGAGGCGCGTCGTAAGGCGTCCTCGACTTTGGACCGCAGCTCGTCGTTCATCTCGAATATGAGGTCATCGACACGAACGGCCGACACATTCATCCGACGGAAGAAAGGGTCTTCGTTTGGTTCGTAGCGGTAGATCCAACCTGATGCATAGGCCCGAGCGCCACCCTCCAGGTCGAACCGGTAGTAACTGTTATCAGCTCCCTGTCCCGTACTCGCACCATCGTCAAGACGGAAGGTAGGCGAAAAGTCGGCCAGCGAGGAGATACCCAATGGCTTTGGGATTTCTTTGAGTCGACGGTCAAGCTCCTGCGCCAGCAGTCCGATTCGGCCGCGGAACGGCTTAAAAGGTTCTAGCTCCTTCATCTTCTCAAGCATTCGCAGCGTCGAGTCGGCTTGCTTATAGGCGACGAGGAGGACCGTACCATGCGGCACACCAGGGTTTGCCAGCAGCACCCGCAGAACGTCAGCGTTCATCCCAACAAAGACGAGCTGCTTCCTCTTGAGATCCTCTCCTAGTGCCCGGCCTATAGAGGCTAGGGTGTCCCATTTCAACTTGGGTTCGATCTCTGCCCACACGTCGCCAAGCTTGCGACTCAAGAATCTGTGGGCTAGCTGGATGTACTTGGAGTTCGGCAGAACAATGGACAGGCCGTGATTCGAACCTCTCGCATGCCGGTCAATCTCAGCGAGAAGACGGCGTGCCATGGGCGTGGCGTCGCCCCAATCTTCAATCAACTGTTCAGCAGTGCGGATGGCACGGTCCAACTGCGTTCGGTGCTCATTCAGATTTCCAGCATCCAGTTCGGCCTGAATTGCCAGCCGCACCGTGGACCATGCGTTACGCTGACTGGCGAAGTCGGGGATTGCCTGTTCGGCCGAGTCAGCGGTCAGGTCTTTGTACCCTGCCGGCATGTTCGATAACCGCAGGACGTAGAGGCAAGCGTCCAAGAGCGCACGGTGTGTCGGGCTGTCTTCTGGGCCACACGCGACAGCCAGTCTCTGGAAGGCAAGGGCTATTTGCGTAGCGTCACGATCGACGATGCCGACGCTGAAGTTGGCATTACTGCGCTGCGCGAGCTTGAAATCTCGTGCATGCGGCTCTGCGCTCAACAGCACGTCCTCCGGCTCGGTTGCCCAAACCTGCATACTCAGCGCGCGCTTAGCTTCGGTCAGCTGACCCTTCAAACTAAAGTATGTTGCGGGGTCGTCCGTGACGATCAAGAAGCCCTGGGATGAGAAACCGGCCTCCTCGGCAATGCGAACTTGTTCGGGGATTCGACGTACAGCATTAAAGTTTGAGCGAGCCGCGGCTGTGGTTGCGTCGAAAAGCAGCAGCTCGGGTAAGCCCTCCCCTCGAAGCGCAGGAGAAGTCAGGGCTTTCTTCCATGCTACTTTGTGCGTCGAGTTGTGCAGCACCATGAGGGCGCAGGGCGCCTTGCCGGGGTCTTGCCATTCTTCGTTCACCTGCGTCCGGAGTGCCTTGCGCGTCGCCAACCGGGCGACTTTGCTCAACGTGCGCTCCAGGGCGCTCGTCTCACTTGTAACCCAACCAGATTTAGGAGTCTGGTACACGAATACAGGGACAAGTTCTGCTAATGCGGGGTTTGGCACTTCAGGGTGCCGCAACTGAACATCATTGAGCGCGCCCATTGCGGCGAGGAACGCTGAAGACTCGGTACAGGTGACGGGCACCGTAGCCCCATTCGCCTGAGTCTTCCAAAAGGAACGGTACGCATCAACCAGCTCCTGCCGATCGACGAGCGTACCTCTCAGCGCCATGCTCGACGCATGATTGCCAGGGAACAGAACAGTGCGCAGCCCACGAATATCGCCCGCACAGACCCGCTCGATATTGGCCATCGCATGCAGAAGTGGCAGGGAGGCCAACTTGGCGGGCCAAACTAGGCAAAGCTCTACCCCGCCAGATTCTGCCCTCTCTAGCAGGCGGTTGACTAGATCGACGGTCCAAGGCTGTGGTCCCACCCTGCCCCCGGCCGAGCGGTCTGTAAACCGTAATCCCGTTGAGCCGTAACGCACCGCTGCCCAAGGTCTGGACGGCGCCGGAGGTGGTATTGCCGGAACCGGGCCGTGGGCTGGGCCGGGCGGGGAGAACAGGGCAGATGTAGTTTGCGAACCCGAACCCTCTATCTGCTGAGCCTGCTTGGCTGCAGTTTTCCTAACCTCCCTAGCCTCCCTGGCCTCCTTGGCCTTTACCGCTTGGCGTTCCAAGGCCTTGGCGCTGCGAGCTTGGCGGTCGGCGAGCATCTTGAGCCTAGACATCGTCAAGCGCTCCTAGCGAACTTGGGCAGATCGACACTGTTCACCATGAACTTGTCCGCAATGCCGAAGGCTCGTCTGACTGCGGCTTCCATACCAATGCCACTTGCGAGGTATTGTTTCAGTAGTCGCGGGTCCGGCAGCTTCAGTTGGCTCAGTTCGAATGCGGAAACGTTCGTCGCGCCGGAGATGCAACGGAAGTAGCGGTCCATTGGCTCAGTGCTCAGTAACAGGGCAAGCTGCTTGGGTGTTACAGCTGGAACGTCGCCCTGCGGTTCGATGATGACAACGTGGTTTTCCCCGACGAATCCGCCGTAGCTCGCGAAGAGTTGAGTCGGAACAGGCGCCGCGACGAGCCTGCGAGGCTGGTCGTTCGACGTCACACGTTGCAGCACGACGCATGGCTTGCGAACGACCGACGAGTGGAACTGGTCGCCTAGATCGACGAAGCGATGCTCGTCATCGGCGGCGACATGGGCATCAAAATCGATAGTACCCGTGGCCAAGATGTTGCTGGACCACAGCAGTGGGACGGCAGTTGACGACTTTGCCTTGCGAACATCCTTGAGCGAGTTGAATCGAGGACGGGTGTCTCGATTCCACACATACGAGCCGATGCGTACCCGGTAGCCGTAGTCTTCCAGCCGAAATCGAGAGCGGGCCGCGACCTTCAGGAGCGCGACGTCCTTGACGGCACGAGGGATGGGCCAGACCATGCCAGAGTTTGGCAATAGACATTCACCGACGCCAGAATAGCGACCATCTACTGACACGAGCGAGACCCTTGCTTTGAGCGCCTTGACCGCTCCAGCCTCGCGGCGTCGTAGGACGGTCAGAGCCGTTTCCTGCTCCACGTCGATGAATACTCCTTCCCGGTCGCTTACTATGCCGATGTGCAGCAAGTCGGCATTTGCTATCAAGTATTCACGCAGCTTGCTGAAATACTGGCCGGAGAGAAAACTGGTTGGCGTAACCAGGGCCGCGCGGCCCCCCTCCCGGAGAAGGCGAACACACAAGCCAATGAAAACGCCATAGAGATTGGGCTGAGCTTGAATCACGTCACCAAAGGATTCACGCAAAGGTACCAACTCTTCGGCAGTCATCTTGCGGTACGGGGGATTGCAGACAATTACGTCAACCGTGCCGAACATGCCGACCAAGTCCTGCAAGGAATTCGCAGGATGGACCTTAAACATAGGTACGTGACCAGTTCCCTTGATTTCTGCATAGAGCGTCATGCAGAGGAACTGCCTGGACAGCTCGCAAAGGATCGGGTCGAGATCTGTCCCATACAGATTGGCCTCGACGTGTGCTAGCACGCGGCGAGGACTGAAGCCTCTCTGCTTCAGGCTTTTGCGCATCCGAAGCGCAATGGGCGCCAAGAACGCCGCGCCGCCACAAGCTGGATCGAAGAATGAGTGGCTGCCGAAGTCCACGCCCTCATCCGCCAAGTCGTCGAGCAAACCTCTTGTCAGTGAAGCCGGCGTGAAGAACATTGCCAGCCGTTTGCGATAGTGATCGTCTGCCAGCATGGCGTAGCTGCTGCTAAGCCAGTACGATGCCTCCAGCAGGTCCATACCTCTAAGTTGCTCGGCGAAGGCACGGACTGAAGGTTCCACTGATAGGGCCTCGTCGTGAGGCAGCTGTGCCGGGGGGAGCGCAGCAAAGTCAACTTCACACCACAGGCGCAGGACGGTCCCAACCATCGTGGCGGCGTCAACGGCTTGTTGTCGGGCGAGCTGCCCAAGGAGTCGAATGCGACGGGTCAAGGCATAGCGCAGGGCTTTGGCTGAGCCTGGGCTTGATGTGGGCGAAACATCAACATTGGAATTACTCACCTCCCCCCCGCGCGAGTCATTTTTATCTCTTTGGCGTTGCCAAGTGCAGTATTGTAGATCCAGCGGTGCTGACGTGCGCCTACCACGAGTGTGGGGTAGAGGCAAAAGATACTATTACAGCATCGTGACGGCATCGAGCCTGGCTCATGTCTTGTCATGGCGTAAATGACCATAGTGTTTGTCATTGCCGTCGACGTGCCCGTCAGTTTCGCCACGACGAAGCTGTCCACACCATCCGCGATCATTTCGCTGATGGCAGTGTGGCGAAGGCAGTACATCACAACCGTTGGCGGAAGCCTTGTGCGCTCAGCGATAAACAACAAACGCTGGCGCGGGCGCGGCTTGCAGAGGGGCAGTCCGTTGCCGCGATTGCCCGAGAATTGAATACGAGCCGCCAAACCATCATGCGCTTACGCGCCCGTTCGGTTGAGCACGCAATTTGTTGAGGTGGGCACCGCCCGAATTTGCAACCGGTTGCAAGCTGGGTCTAGGGGTGCCTTGTCGGCTACGCTACGAGGTAATTAAGTCGCGAAACAGCGATGGGTATTGGGGAGGTAGCGAAGGCCTAAGCGCGGAGCAATGCCTGCCCCGCGCTAACAGTCATCCGTCACTCATGCGCCCATCGAAATGTTTGCTTCAATTCATTGCAGTGAGCTCTTGGTAGCAATCCTCGATGCTGTAGCTGACCAACGACTATGCCAGGAGCCACTTGAATCTCCTTTGCAAACGACAAAATGGCAAGTTTGCTGAATTGGTTTCGCTTTATAAACGCGGAAAACGGCAAACGTGGAAGCAATTCTTGTTCGGAAAAATTGTTTGCCTCGGCCTCCTTTGCTGGGTCCAATCCGTTGGCGCCCTCTAGGAAAAGCTCCTTCTTTCCGTGCAGTAGAATGTGTCCTGCCTCATGGAAAAAGGTGAACCAGAGGTGGTCGTCGGTCCGATATCTCAGACTGAGCTGAATAAGCGCCTTGTTTGAATTGATCCATCGCGTCGCACCGCTGACGCCGGTCTTAGGCAATGCTGGAACGAAAACGACCGCCACCCCTGCTCCGGCACAGAGCTCCTGCATGCGCGGAACAAAAACGTCAGGTTCCTCAGTTGTCAGCAGCCGAATTTCATCAAGTGCTGCGCGAAAAGCCGCTTTGTCAAAAGCTTCGCAAGAGATTTGTGCCGCCTCAATCTCGCCACGACGAAGCCATGCCGATACGGACTCAGGGAAAATCTCTTGATGATTATGCTGGCGGTAAGCGACGTTTAAGTTTGGCCACATGTCGTCCCATTGATCAACACTGGCAATTCCAAAGAAGCGCAAGACTTCCACTAGCTGCGCCTTAGCGTCGCTGTGCTTTTGAATCCAATTGAGCTTCGCCATCATGGCAACCGGGATGTGTTTGAGCCACCCCAAGTCACGCTCCAGCTTGGCTTCCTCGTGCAACCGTGCGACAGCCTCTTGGTATTGGCTTTCGAGGTTTAGCCAGTAATCAGCCGGCATGCCGAGCGCCCGCTCCAGCTTTATGGCTGTTTCGGGGGTGATCGACGACTTTGCTTGAACAATGGAAACTATGTGCTTGGGAGTTAGGCCCGTTCTTTTAGCCAACTCGTGCTGGGTCATCCCGCGCACGTCTAGTTCGTCGCTAAGGACCTCGCCTGGAGAGACTGCGTAGTCGGGCTGGTATTCGTTAATAGCTTGCTTAGCCATGAGTATCCTCGATTCCGGTAATTTCAATGGCGGTCACCTGCTTCCAATCCAGCCCGCCTTCTGGGCGCATGGGTAAAGGATCGTGATTGGGCTTGAATACCAGCCGATACGGGTGATCCAGGTCAACCGTCAGATAGCCTTTTCGATTGCCGGTCAGTTCGTGGCAGCGATGCGGCGGGCTCATCGGCGGTGCGAATATTCCCAATGTTGGTGCGGCACGAAGCTGTGTCAAAGCGATCTTGAGTTTCCTGGTCCTCAGGGGGCCGTGCGCTTTAATCATTGCCTTCTCTTCGTTGAGCTGCTTTCGCAGCGCCTTACTGGCGAAAGAGATGTCCATTCACATGAGATGACGTTTCATTAACCAGTAAGGTTATCATTTTTTCGCAACGTCTGCGAGCATCGATTGCGGCTCTGACTGGTACCCCTCAGGTGATGCGAGAAGCGACAGATTGATGCGTAAGTGATTGATTTCAAATGAATTTATAGTCGGCAAAAGGCCTTGCCATCGGCTCAGCGAGCGGAGGTCAACCTGGGTGTCGCCCCCTTCCCCTCATCGTCCTAGTCCGAGTTTCTCTCCGAAATCAGTCGGGGATGGCTGCCGCTGGAGCTACAGCATTGCGATCGCGTCCAGCTTCGCTCGCGTCTTATCGTGGCGTAGATGCCCGTAATGCTTGTCGATCATCGCCGTCGACGTTCCTGCCAACCTCGCTACGATGAAGCTGTCTGCACCATTCGCGATGAACTCACTGATGGCCGTGTGCCGAAGCGAGTACATGACGACCGTGGGGGGAAGCCTCGCAGCCAGTACGGCGGTCCTGAAGGGCTTCTTCCACGAATCCTTGTTCCAACGCTGCCCGAGCTCTGTCGCTAGGATCGGCGCGTTCCCTATTTTGTTCTTCGTCTGTTCTGTGAAGAAGGCGACGGCTGCGGACGAAAGGGTAACAATACGGTGCCCAGTTTTGCCTTCAAGGGCGAGAGTCCCCTGCTCACGGTCAAAGTGCTGGACAGAGGCATTTGCAAGCTCGCCGGGTCGCGCGCCGGTCAACAGCATAGCGGTCGCCAGCTGTCGAATATCATTGGCACAGGCGTTTATTAAAGCCTTGCGCTGGGTGGCTGAGAGGAACGCCTGACGTCTACGGCCCACGTCTTTGAACTTCGCCACTGTTTTCCAACCTGCATCCGTTGCGACAAGTCGATCATGTAACGCGAGATTCAGCGCCGCTTTCAGCGATGCGAGGTTGCGATTTGCGCTGTCCTTGGCACGGCGCAGGTCGTCTTCGTCTTCCGCGTCACTCTCGCTGGATTCAATCTGCGCGGAAAGCCATGCCTTGATCTCCGACGAGCGAAGCTTCGATATATCAATCGTCCCGATCTTCGCGTCATAGACAAGGCGCCTGAACCGTCCTTCCGCGTCGGCCTTGCTTGACGCGCCTTTGTGAAGGCCCAGGTGCTTCACATAGTGCTCACATGCTGCTTTGACCGTCATGCCCTTTGATGACACGCCTGCGTCAATTGCATTTGCCCATTCGTTCGCTGCTTTGACAGCTTCATCGAAGCTGGCGAACGTACCGAGTGCGCGATATTCCTGTTTGCCGTTCTCGTTGCGGCGACGCGCGATCCACGTTCCTTCTCCCTGCGCTACCTTGCGATAGCCAACATATAGGCCAGCTTGGATGCGCGAGAAGTAGGGTTCGCGACGCGGCGCGAGTTTGTCGCGAGCCGTCTTGGAATTGATCGATGTGGCCATGTGGGTCGGTACGGAATTGGTACGGAAATTCTATGGCGCACTTTGCTGGACGTCAATGAACTAAAATTTATTAAATTTCAATGACTTATGCTTATTCGTTGAACTTTCGTGAACCGTAAAAAACCATGATTCCCGCCCTCCGAAGGCAGGGGTTGCTGGTTCGATCCCAGCCGGGCGCGCCAATCCTCGCAAGACTTTCCCCAAGTGATTTCAATTCAGGCTGTGCAACGGGCATAGCTGGATTTCCGTCGCCCGATGCCAGAAGTCAAAGGCGCGGACCCGATACGCACGGGCCAATGCCATGCGTACCCAAATCCGCGCCGATCGCCGCAAGGGCGATTTACTGGGACAAGGGGCGATCAGTACCAGCTCTGCTGCTTGTTGCCCTTGATGTTGCCCGCCACGCCGCCAGCGACGGCGCCGATGGCGGCGCCGGTCCAGCCGCTGCCGCCGGCAATCGCCGCGATACCCGCGCCTGCCGCGGCGCCGATTGCCGCGCCGGATACCGTGCCTTGCTGCTGCGGCGTCATGTTCGTACAGCCAGCGGCACCGACGATGGCCAGCACCACACCAATCTGTTGAAGTCGTTTCATGGCATCACCTCACTTTTGGGGTTGCAGGCCGGGAATGACCATGTCGAACCAGATCGTCTCGATCACCGGCCGCGAAAGCTGGTCGGGGTGCGCCGCATACCAGTTATCCACACGTTGACGCACGGTATCGAGCGTATGGCCCCTGAGCCCCTTCGACAGACGGGGCATGATGCTCTGGGTGTCGCCGGGCGGCTTGTCGGCGTAGTAAGCCGATTCCACCTGGGCCAGATTGGCGATGCCCACCAGATAGGCCTTCTTCATCTGTTCGGTCGATTGTGTCCATTGCTTGCCGGTGACCAGTGGAATCTCCTGGGCCAGGGCGCTTTGGCCCATCGTCATCACGACACATGCCGTTGCCGTTGCTGCGAGCCAGCTCAGTCTTCTTGCCATTGCAATTTCCCTCCGCTGTTGTAGATACCGCACGGGGCTGGTGCGTAACACCATATTAGTCGCTGCTCCGGTGTCTGCCAGGTCACTGCGCACGGGTTAAAGTGCGTAAAAAGACGCAATTTGTGCCAGACCAACCAGTGGATTCCAGCTTTGTTCTGGTGTCGAATAGGGTCTGGATGGTTTGCCGGCTGGATTTCAGCCCGGGCTAGCCCGACATTCCTGCAGTACCGAACCTGGACACTCACCCCTTGACGGAGCGCAGACGTGGAAATGGAATCCGGCGGCAAGGCTGTTGACCCCTTCGTGTTACGAGAGACCCATGATGGCGTGGTGACGCTGCGGCTGAACCGGCCGCAGCAGTTCAACGCGCTGTCCGAAGCCATGCTCGAAGCGCTGCGCGTGGCCTTCGAGGACATCGCCCGGGACGACTCGGTACGTTGCGTCGTGCTGGCCGCCGAAGGCAAGGCGTTCTGCGCGGGGCACGATCTGCGCGAGATGCGCGGTCGCCCGGACCTGGCCTACTATCGCACGCTGTTCGCGCAATGCAGCGTGGTCATGCAGGCGATCCAGGCATTGCCGGTGCCGGTCATCGCGCGGGTGCACGGCATTGCCACGGCCGCCGGCTGCCAGCTCGTGGCGAGTTGCGACCTGGCTATTGCGTCGGTTGCGGCGAAGTTCGCGGTGTCCGGCATCAACGTCGGCTTGTTTTGCTCCACGCCATCGGTGGCGTTGTCGCGCAATGTCTCGACCAAACGCGCGTTCGACCTGCTCGTGACCGGCCGCTTCATCGATGCCGAGACGGCAGCGGATTGGGGCCTGATCAACGAGGCCGTGCCCGAGCAGGAGCTTGATGCCGCCGTGGCGCGCAAGGTGGAGGCGATTCTCTCCAAGAGCCCGGCAGCGATCCGCTATGGCAAGGCGATGTTCTATCGCCAGCGCCTGATGGAGCTGGGCGATGCCTATGCATTCGCGGGCGACGTCATGGCGCGGAACATGATGGAGGAGGACGCGGGCGAGGGCATCGATGCGTTCCTGCAGAAGCGTCCCCCTCGCTGGCAGCGATAAAGTCTGTCTGCCAGCGTGACCGTGCCGGGCGTGCGGATGTCCCTTTCACGCCGTCCCAACTTTGCAACAGGTCGGGTCAACTCGCCGCGGCGTTGCTACCCCGTACATTGAGACAATCCAGCGCCAATGCGGTTTTCCGCCCATTGGCGCGTGCCTTGCATGGATATCTCCTCCGGGTGCGAATTCCGAAGCCCCGGGCATGTTTGTGGAGGTACCGCCATGCCCAACCTGACCACTGATCATATCGACATGCTGCGCCACGCCGTGCGCGGCAAGGTGCTGCTCCCCGCCGATGCGGGATACGAAACAGCACGTACGGTCTGGAATGCCACCGTCGACCGGCGTCCGGCGATCATCGTCCAGTGTTCGGGCACGGCCGACGTGATGCAGGCCGTCGGCTTCGCGCGCGACCGTGGCCTGGTGCTCGCGGTGCGGGGCGGCGGGCACAACATCGCTGGCAGCGCAATCTGCAACGGCGGTCTCGTTATCGACCTGTCGCAACTGCGTACCGTCCACGTGGACCCACTCGAACGCGTAGCGTGGGTGAGTCCCGGCGCCACGCTCGCCGATTTCGACCATGAGGCGCAGGCGCAGGGTCTGGCCACACCGCTCGGCATCAATTCGACCACCGGCGTAGCTGGGCTCACACTTGGTGGAGGCTTCGGCTGGCTCACGCGCAAGTACGGCATGACTGTGGATAACCTGCTCGGCTGCGAGATCGTCACCGCTGATGGCACGCGTCACTGGACCGATTCGCGACATGAGCCCGAGCTGTTCTGGGCGTTGCGCGGCGGTGGCGGCAACTTCGGCGTGGTGACGCTCTTCCAGTTCCGACTGCATCCCGTGGGGCCGATGATCACGGCGGGCCTGCTGGTCTTCCCGGCGGTCGAGGCGAAGACAGTGCTCCGGCAATACCGCGCCTATGTGGAATCGACGATGCCCGAGGATCTCAACGTCTGGGTCGTGCTGCGTAAAGCGCCGCCGCTGCCCTTCCTGCCTGCCTCCGCGCATGGCAAGGATGTGGTGGTGCTGGCGGTGTTCCACGACGGCGATCCGGCCGCTGCGGAGAAGGCGATCGAACCGCTACGAAAGTTCGGGGAAACCGTGGGCGAACACGTCGGACAGATGCCTTACACCGCGTGGCAACAGGCCTTCGACGCGTTGCTTGGTCCGGGTGCCCGCAACTACTGGAAGTCGCACAACTTCACGCGGCTCGAGGATGGGGCGATCGACGCCATGACGGACTTCGCACTGCGGCTACCGTCGCCGCTGGCGGACATCTTCGTCGGGCAGGTGGGCGGCGTGGCCAATCGCGTGGCGCCCGATGCCACCGCGTATCACCATCGCGACGCCCGCTATGTGCTGAACGTCCATGCGCGGTGGGAGCGTCCCGACGAGGACGCCGCCTGTATCGCCTGGGCGCGCGACTTTTTCCGCGCCACCGAGAGGTTCGCCACGGGCGGCGTCTACGTGAACTTTCTGACCGACGATGAAACGGCGCGCATCGGCGCGGCCTATGGCCCGAACTACGCCCGCCTGGCGCAGATCAAGCGCACCTACGACCCGCAGAACCTGTTCTCCACGAATCAGAACATCGCGCCGGCGTCCTGATACCGATTGCTCCACATCGTCGGCCACAGCGTTGCTATGATGCGGCGCATGGCCGACGACTTTTTTATCCCACACCAGGAGTACGACATCACCGCGATCCGCGCCCAGGGCGCGGGCGGGCAGAACATCAACAAGGTGTCGAACGCCGTGCATCTGCGCTATGACGTGCGCGCGTCGTCGCTGGCGCCCGATCACAAGGAGCGGCTGCTGGCGCTGCACGACCATCGCATTACGCGCGACGGCGTGGTGGTCATCAAGGCCCAGCAGCATCGCAGCCTGGAGTTGAACCGGGAAGAGGCAATCCGGCGGCTGCATGAACTGGTGCGCAGCGTGGCAGAGCCGCCGCGCGTGCGGCGGGCCACGCGGCCGACGCTGGCGTCGCGCAAGCGTCGGATCGAGGCAAAGACCCAGCGCGGCCAGGTCAAGGCCCTGCGCGGCAAGGTGTTTGATTAGGGAATCGATCGGGCATTTGATGCCGGTAGCCGATCACGTAGTCGGTTCGGTGTCGCGCGCCTGGGATTCGAACAAACATTTCAAACGGACGGGGCGGAGCGGACAGAAGTGCCGATTGGAGTGCATCCTCGGCGCCAAAGCGTTGACTTCGCCGTCGAATCTGGCGATTGTCGACGGCAGCTTTCCTGATGACGTCCACGCGCGACAAGGCGCTTCCCCCATGTCCACTGCAACACCTGCCGCTGCCCTCGAGCCGATTCCCCGTGATCCGGGCTGGCCGATCTTCGGCAACCTGTTCCAGATCACGCCGGGCGAGGTCGGCCAGCATCTGCTGGCGCGCAGCCGCCACCACGATGGCATCTTCGAACTCGACTTCGCTGGCAAGCGCGTGCCGTTCGTGTCCTCGGTAGCGTTGGCCAGCGAGCTGTGCGACGCCACGCGCTTTCGCAAGATCATCGGGCCGCCGCTGTCCTACCTGCGCGACATGGCCGGCGACGGCCTGTTCACCGCGCACAGTGACGAGCCGAACTGGGGCTGCGCGCATCGCATCCTGATGCCGGCGTTCAGCCAGCGGGCGATGAAAGCCTACTTCGACGTGATGCTGCGTGTGGCCAACCGGCTGGTGGACAAATGGGACCGCCAGGGCCCGGACGCCGATATCGCCGTGGCGGACGACATGACGCGTCTGACGCTCGACACCATCGCGCTGGCGGGCTTCGGGTACGACTTCGCATCGTTTGCGAGTGACGAACTCGATCCGTTCGTGGTGGCGATGGTCGGCGCGCTGGGGGAGGCGATGCAGAAGCTCACGCGCCTGCCGATCCAGGATCGCTTCATGGGCCGCGCGCATCGCCAGGCCGCCGAGGACATCGCATACATGCGCAATCTGGTCGATGACGTGATTCGCCAGCGGCGCGTGTCGCCAACGTCGGGCATGGATCTGCTGAACCTGATGCTCGAAGCGCGCGATCCCGAGACCGACCGGCGGCTCGACGACGCCAACATCCGCAATCAGGTCATCACGTTCCTGATTGCCGGCCACGAAACCACCAGCGGCTTGCTTACGTTCGCGCTCTATGAACTGCTGCGCAATCCGGGCGTGCTGGCGCAGGCGTATGCCGAAGTCGACACAGTGCTGCCCGGCGATGCGCCGCCGGTCTATGCCGATCTGGCGCGTATGCCCGTGCTCGACCGCGTGCTGAAGGAAACGCTGCGGTTGTGGCCGACCGCACCCGCCTTCGCGGTGGCGCCGTTCGACGACGTGGTGCTGGGTGGCCGTTACCGGCTGCGCAAGGACCGTCGCATCTCGGTGGTGCTGACTGCGCTGCATCGCGATCCGAAGGTCTGGGCGAACCCCGAGCGTTTCGATATCGACCGCTTCCTGCCCGAGAACGAGGCGAAGCTTCCCGCCCATGCCTACATGCCATTCGGACAGGGCGAGCGCGCGTGCATCGGCCGCCAGTTCGCGCTGACCGAAGCCAAGCTCGCGCTGGCGCTGATGCTGCGCAACTTCGCGTTCCAGGATCCGCACGACTACCAGTTCCGGCTCAAGGAAACGTTGACGATCAAGCCCGATCAGTTCGTGCTGCGCGTGCGGCGGCGCAGGCCACACGAGCGGCTCGTGACCCGGCAGGCATCGCAGGCCGTTGCCGACGCCGCGCAGACAGACGTTCGCGGCCATGGGCAGGCGATGACCGTGCTGTGCGCATCAAGTCTGGGCACGGCTCGCGAACTGGCTGAGCAGATCCATGCCGGCGCCATTGCGGCGGGCTTTGACGCGAAGCTGGCCGACCTCGACGACGCCGTAGGCGCCTTGCCCACTTCGGGCCTGGTCGTCGTCGTGGCCGCCACCTACAACGGCCGCGCGCCCGATTCGGGTCGCAAGTTCGAAGCAATGCTCGACGCGGACGATGCCAGTGGCTACCGCGCGAATGGAATGGGACTGGCGCTGCTCGGTTGCGGCAATTCGCAGTGGGCGACGTACCAGGCGTTCCCACGTCGCGTGTTCGATTTCTTTATCACCGCGGGTGCGGTGCCGTTGCTGCCGCGTGGCGAAGCCGATGGTAATGGCGACTTCGATCAGGCGGCCGAGCGCTGGCTCGCACAACTCTGGCAGGCGCTGCAGGCCGACGGCGCGGACACCGGCGGCCTCGGCGTGGACGTGCAGCTGCGCAGCATGGCGGCAATCCGCGCTGAAACGCTGCCGGCCGGCACGCAGGCGTTCACGGTGCTGTCAAACGACGAACTGGTAGGCGACCCGAGCGGCCTGTGGGACTTCTCGATCGAGGCGCCGCGCACGTCGACGCGCGATATCCGGCTGCAACTGCCTCCGGGCATCACGTATCGCACCGGCGATCACATCGCGGTGTGGCCGCAGAACGATGCGCAGCTCGTTTCCGACTTGTGCGAGCGACTCGATCTCGACCCCGATACGCAGGCCACGATCTCCGCGCCACGCGGCATGGGGCGTGGCCTGCCGATCGACCAGTCACTGCCGGTGCGGCAACTGCTGACGCACTTCATCGAGCTGCAGGACGTGGTGTCGAGACAGACGCTGCGTGCGCTGGCGCAGGCCACGCGCTGCCCTTTCACAAAGCAGTCGATCGAACAACTTGCTTCGGACGACGCGGAGCATGGGTACGCCACGAAGGTGGTCGCGCGGCGGCTGGGCATCCTCGATGTGCTGGTCGAACATCCGGCGATCGCGCTGACGCTTCAGGAACTGCTGGCGTGTACCGTGCCGATGCGGCCGCGCCTTTACTCGATTGCATCGTCGCCGCTGGTATCGCCCGATGTGGCGACGCTGCTGGTCGGCACGGTCTGCGCGCCGGCGTTGTCTGGGCGCGGGCAGTTCCGTGGCGTGGCGTCGACGTGGCTCCAGCATCTGCCGATCGGCGCGCGGGTATCCGCGTCGATCCGCACGCCGAATCCGCCGTTCGCCCCGGACCCCGACCCGACGGCGCCAATGCTGCTGATTGGTCCGGGCACCGGCATCGCGCCGTTCCGCGGATTCCTGGAGGAACGCGCGTTGCGGAAGATGGCGGGCAATGCGGTGACGCCGGCGCAGCTCTACTTCGGCTGCCGCCATCCGCAACATGACTGGCTCTATCGCGAGGACATCGAACGCTGGGCCGGGCAGGGTGTGGTCGAGGTTCACCCGGCGTACTCGGTCGTGCCGGATGCACCGCGCTATGTGCAGGATCTGCTCTGGCAGCGGCGCGAGCAGGTCTGGGCGCAGGTACGGGACGGCGCGACGATCTACGTCTGCGGCGATGGCCGCCGCATGGCGCCAGCAGTACGCCAGACGCTGATCGACATCGGCAAGGCTCAGGGTGGCATGACCGACGAGGCGGCGTCCGACTGGTTCGGCGGTCTCGTCGCGCAGGGCCGCTATCGGCAGGATGTCTTCAATTGAGCCGCTGAGTTCCCGGTTGGCAGAAATCCGCTGAACGTTGTCAGTCGGACGGCCATGCCGACCCGTACGCTGGGTGCCATCCCCATTTCCCTTCCGGAGACGCGATGGCTTCCCACGCATTGCGGCAGGCGCGCGTGTTGGCGCTGTGCCAGGCACTCTATACCTCGGCGCTGTCCGTCGACCTGACGCTGACGGGGCTGGTCGGCTACACCCTCGCGCCGAACAAGGCGCTGGCCACGCTGCCATTTGCGCTGATTACCGTGGCATCGGCGTTGACCGCCATCGCCGCGGCTTTCCTGATCGAGCGACTTGGCCGACGCCCGGCGTTCTGCCTCGGCGCACTGGCCTGCATGGCCGGTGGTCTGGTTTCGGTGCTGGCGATCTGGCGGCACGACTTCGTGTTGTTTTGTCTCGGTACGGCGCTGGTCGGAGTGTTCCAGGCATTCGCGCGCTTCTATCGCCTGGCCGCCGCCGATGCCGCGCCGCTTGCCGAGAAGCCGCGCGCGATATCGGCCGTGCTGACCGGTGGGGTAGTGGCGGCGGTGTGTGGCCCCGCGATCGCGGCCTGGAGCGCGGACATGATGCAGCCGCTGCCGTTTGCCGGCTCCTACGCGGTAGTTGCCGTGTTCGGCGCGCTATCCGTGGCCGTGCTGGCGCTCGCCTATCGGGAGCCACCGGCAGCGGCGCACGCCGCGGCAGCTGTGGATAACCTTCCGGCCCGGCCGCTCGGCGAGATCGTTCGCCAGCCTGTGTTCCTGGCATCGTTTGCGAACAACGGTATCGGCAACGCCGTGATGATGTTCATGATGACGGCCACGCCGATCGCGGCCGTAGCGTGCCAGCACACGATCAAGCAGGGCGCCCAGATCATCGAATGGCACCTGGTCGGCATGTATGCGCCATCGTTCTTCTCTGGCTGGCAGCTGCAGCGCTTCGGCAATCCGGTGATGCTGGTGAGCGGCATTGCGTTGTCGGCGCTCGCGGCCATCGTCGCGCTGTGCTCGACCACGCTGCCGGCCTTCTATCTCGCCCTGCTTTGTCTGGGCGTGGGGTGGAACTTCATGTTCGTCGGCGGCACGACGCTGCTGACCAGCAGCTACCGCCCGGCGGAGCGGGCACGGACGCAGGCGGCCAGCGAGTTTTCCACAGCCGCGCTGACCGCGCTGGCCACACTGGCGGCGGGGCAGGTGCTGAACCAGTGGGGTTGGCAGGGCGTGAACCTGGCGGTGCTGCCGGCATTGGCGGTGGCGCTTGCCGTGACGCTGGCGTGGCAGCGTCAGGAGCGGCTGGCGCCGTCGGCGGCGGGCGTATGATCGGCGCATCCGCGCCCAATCACTTGCCCCGCCATGCACCCAGCCCCCGAACCGCCGCGCGTTGTGGTCATCGTCGCGCCCGATCCTGCGCAGGAACTCGATGTCACCGGGCCGACCGCCGTGTTCGGTGCCGCCAACAAGCTGTGCGGCCGTGAGTCGCCGCCCTACGACCTGCACGTGGTCAGCGTCAGCGACGATGCCATCGTGCGTACGGAGAGCGGTCTGCGCATATTGGCGGACGCGCCGTACCACCGCATCGTCGAGCAGGTGGGCAGACCGATCGACACGCTGCTGATCTCGGGCGGCTCGGGCCATGCACGGGCCGCCGAGGACGAGCGGCTGATCGGCTGGCTACGCACGCAGGCGACGCAGGTGCGGCGGATGGGCGCGGTTTGCACCGGAGCGTTTGTTCTGGCCGGTACGGGGCTGCTCGACGCGCAGCGCGTGACCACCCACTGGCGTCATGCCGAGCGGCTGGCCCATCGGCACCCGCAACTGGATGTCGATGCCGATCCGATCTGGATTCGCGCGGGGCGCTTCTATACCTCGGCCGGTGTCTCGGCTGGCATGGACCTGTCGCTCGCATTGGTCGAGGAAGATCTGGGGCACACGGTGTCGCTGGACGTCGCGCGGGATCTGGTGCTGTTCCTCCGGCGTCCGGGCAATCAGGCGCAGTTTTCGACGGTGCTGCGGGCGCAGGCGGCGCAAAGCCCTGAACTGCGAGCGTTGCAGACATGGATTGCCGACAACCTCGGCCGGGACCTGTCGGTCGGCGTGCTGGCGGAGCAGGTGGCAATGAGTCCGCGCAACTTTGCGCGGGTCTTCGTGAAGCAGGTGGGAGACACGCCCGCGCGCTATGTCGAGCGGCTTCGCGTGGAAGCGGTGCGGCGCCTGCTGGAAGGGAGCGATCGGCGGCTGGAAGCCATCGCGCATGTCACCGGATTCGGCAATGCCGATGTCATGCGTCAGGCATTCCAGCGCCATGTGCAGACGACGCCCGAGCGATACCGGGCGGCATTCCGCGGGGAAGGGCAGGCAGTGGCGCTGGCGGCTGCGTAGCCACCAGCGCTCTGCGGGGCTTAGCGAGTGCCTTGCAGGGCCGCGATGCGCGATTCGATCGGCGGGTGGCTTGCAAACAGCGCCAGCCACGACTTGCCGCCCGAGATACCCATCGCCTGCATGTTCTGCGGCAGGCCGTCGGCGTCCAGACCACCCAGGCGGCGCAATGCCGCCACCATCGGGCTCGGCGTGCCGAGCAGCTTCGCCGCGCCGGCGTCGGCACGATATTCGCGATGACGCGAGAACGTGGCGACGATGACGCTGGCCAGGATGCCGAAGACGATCTCGCAGACCACCACGGTGACCATGTAGCCGATGCCGGGGCCGCTCGACTCCTCGTCATTGCGGCGCAGCCACGAATCGACGAAGTAGCCGACCACGCGCGCCATGAAGATCACGAACGTGTTCACCACGCCCTGAATCAGCGTCAGCGTGACCATGTCGCCATTGGCGATGTGGGCCACTTCGTGCGCGAGCACGGCCTCGACTTCGTCGTGCGACATCGACTGCAGCAGGCCCGTGGACACAGCCACCAGCGAGCCGTTTTTCGACGCGCCGGTAGCGAATGCGTTGGGCTCGCCATCATAGATCGCCACTTCAGGCATCGGCAGGCCGGCGCGCGTGGCCAGCTTCTCGACGGTCTGCACGAGCCAGAGCTCCGTGCTGGTGCTCGGGTGGGTGATGACCTGGGCGCCGGTCGACCACTTGGCGATGGTCTTGGACATCAGCAGCGAGATAAACGAGCCACCGAAGCCCATCAGCGCCGCGAATGCCAACAACATGCCGAGGTTGAGGCCGTTCGAGGTCAGGAAGCGGTTCACGCCCAGCAGGCTGGCCGTGACACTGAGGACAAGCATGACGGCGAGGTTGGTCGCCAGGAACAGAAAGATACGTTTCATGGATGTGGGGCGAGACTAGGAAGAACGCGGACGGGCCGCAAGCGCGCGGCCCGCTGGATGCGAACTGCGCGATAAAGGTGCGCGCGAAGCAACCTTCGCGCGAAAGCGGGATCAGCCGCGCGGCGGGCGCGGCAGCAGAGGCAGGTCGGGGTCCGGCAGCGCGATGCGGGCGTACTGCGGCACCGCGCTACGGCCGGTTGCGGTTGCCATGCGCGGAAGCGGCGCGGGCAACAACTGCTCGGCGAAATCCGCGCCCGGTGGCGACGGTTCCGCATTATCGGCAGGGTGGGAGGACTCTTGAGTCGTGGACGCCGCGATATCAGCAGGATCGCCAACATCGGCGATAGCGGCAGCATCGGTCGCCACGGTGAGCGTGGCCCGAGCGACGTCGGAGACATCGGCCGTCTGAGGCACCTGCACCATGCCGACGCCTGCCGCGGACGTGCCGAGACCTGCCCATGCCTGCAACGGCAGGAAGGCAAGCAGCACAATCATCAGCAGTAACCGGAACGGTTGCACGAGGAGTCGGGGCGCGGGTGACGCAAAAGACAAAAAGACTGGCGTCGATTCTACAGGATGGCAGGGGCCGGCGCAGACGGTCGTCCCCAGCCCGGCATCACTATCCGACGATTCTCAGCGCGGCGCGTGTGCCCCACCATGCCGCTTCCTCGAACACGGAGAGTCCGCTCAGGTCGGCGTGGGCAAACAGGATGCGGCCGTCGGTCTCACGCAACGCGCGGATGCCCGCGTTGCCCAGAAAGCCCGGCACCGGCGTGGCCATCGCGTGACCGCGTGCCGTGATCTCGACGGCGTCCGCATGGCGCCAGAATTCGCGGCCATAGACCGCGCGAAGATCGGACACGGCCAGGTCCATCAGCGCGGCCGGGTCGGCATCCGCCAGCCATCGCCTGACGGCATCTGGCGATCCCCCGGCAGGCGCGCCGGATTCGGCGTCGAGCGGACAGTAGGCAGTGAACGCGGTGTGCGCCGGACGTGCCTGGCGGATCCACTGGTGCGTGGCCACGACATAGCCGAGGCCGCGCGAGCCATACACGACGTTGTCCCACGCCAGCGGCACCCCGGCGGCCTCCGGCGGAAACCCCCGCAGGTGGAACGACGAAACCAGCCAGGGCGCGTGATACTGGAGATGTTGCGCCGGGTCGAAGCCGAGCGGCTTCAGCGGCACAACGTGGGCGGCGACATGCAACGGCATCGCGCAGATAACGCGCCGCGCCCGAATGCGAAAGAGCGCGGGCGGCCGTGTGACACCATCGGGCCAGTGCGCGCACAGCACGCTGACGCCCTCAGACGTTTCGTCGATACGCACGGCCATGCCCGCGCGCCGCCATGGCTGGCCGGCATGCATCCGCGCATCGATCTTCGATGTCAGCCGCGTCACCATGCCGTGCAATCCGTCCGGCCATGTCAGCACCGCGCCATCGGCGGCATTGCTGGCATGGCCGCCACGGCTGGCGAAGTAGTGCAGGCCCGCCCACGCGGACACGACATCGGCCCCCGCGCCATAGTCGTCACGGCAGCAGTAATCGGCGTACCAGTGCAGCGTTGGTGCGGTAAAGCCTTCGGCTTTCAGCCATTGCCGGAAGGTCTGGCGATCGAGCGCCGTCCATGCCGGGTCGCGCGAGGATTCGGCGATCGGAATCGCAAATGCCTTGCGGCCATCGCTGCCGGTGGCGTGGCGCAGCGCATCCATGCGGGTGAGGAAGCGTGTGTGCTGCGCATCGTGATCGTCATGATCGGGCAGCAGGCCGTCCTGCCATTTCCCGTCGAAGAACAGCCGCTCGTCCGGCGCGTGCACCAATGCACGTTCGTCGAAGCGTGGGCGCGCATCGAATGGATCGCGCTCGATCACCCCGACGTCGGCCAGCATCTCGCGCACGTGGGTTGATTGCGCCGAAGGCAATGGCAGGTAATGCGCGCCGCGCGGAAAGCCGATCTCGCCGAACTGGCCGCCGGCCGCATTGCCGCCGAACTCGGGGCCGTCGAGCATGATGAAGTCGCGATGACCAGCGCGCGACAGTTGCCATGCGGCCGACAGCCCGCCCGGGCCGCTACCCAGGATCGCCACATCGGTGCGCAGTTCGCCGCCCGGCTCGGGCCAGCCGCGTTGGTCACGCAGCGCGTGCCCCTCCGCCATGCCGGGGCGCAGGACCACCGGCGTGGGTTCGCGCAGGCCCAGGCCGCGCAGGAAGCTGTCGGCCTCGTCGCTGATGCGGCTACAGCCGGCCAGCGCGGTACCCGCGGCGGCGATCAGGAAGCGGCGGCGGTCCATCGGCCTCCTGGAGCAGCCGCTCCGGCAAGCGAACTTGCGGATGACTTGGCGGATGACTTAGCGGATGACATTGCGCCAGTCACGCTCGAAGTCGTGCACAAGGGTTTGTTCGTTGAGCCGGTTCGGCTCGCCCTGGCGCGGCGCCATGTCGGCGGGAAAACGGAACATCAGCGCAGTCGTATCCCCGTCGAGAAACTTCATCGGCACGTCGTAGCGCGTCGGCGGCGTGTAGTCGTTGCGCTTGCCAGCCAGGATGTAGCCCCACTCGCCGAACGACGGCACGTAGGTATGGTACGGCCACGTATGCAGCCCGGCTTCACGCAGCGTGGCGTCGATGTCCCAGAACGAGCGCGGTGCGTAGTAGGGCGATGTCGACTGCACCACCGCGTAGCCCTTCTCGGCCAGATGGCGCGACATCAGCCGGTACATCGGCACCGAATACAGCTTGCCGAGCCCGAAGTTGGACGGGTCAGGCAGGTCGACGATGATCGCGTCGAAGTTGTCCTGGTTCTGCTCGAGCCATTGCGCGGCATCGGCGTTGACCACGGTCACGCGCTGGTCGGTCAGCGAGCCGTGGTTCAGTGCCCGCAGCGGTTCACTGCGCGAGAATAGCGTGGTCATCGCCGGGTCCAGGTCGACCAGCGTGACGTGCTCGATATTGCGGTACTTGAGAATCTCGCGCAGCGCCAGCCCGTCGCCGCCACCGATTACCAGCACGCGACGCGCCCACGGCAGCGCCTGCAGCACCGGGTGCACTAATGCCTCGTGATAGCGGTGTTCGTCGCGCGAGGAGAACTGCAGGTTGCCGTTGATGTAGAGGCGGAGATCGTCCTTCCAGCGCGTGATGACCAGCCGCTGGTACGGGGTGGTTTCGCTATGGATGATCTCGTCGCCGAACAGGCCGCGTTCCGCCCAGTGCGTCAGATAGTTCGAACCGGCGAAGCCGACTGTCAGCACCGCCAGCACCATGCCTGCGCGCAGCGTGCGCAACGTCGTGCGCGACACCTCGTCGCGGAAGATGCGCAGTGTGAACAGCGCTACCGCGACGTTGAGCATGCCGAACAGGAATCCCGTGCGCGACAGCCCGAGCCGTGGCGCGAGCACCAGCGGGAATACCAGCGACACTGCCAGCGCGCCGAGATAGTCGAACGTGAGCACGCGGCTCACCAGATCGCTGAACTGGGCACGCCGCGCATTGAGGATGCGCATGACCAGCGGAATCTCCATGCCAACCAGCATCCCGATCACGAACACCAGCGCATACAGCGCGGTGCGGAATGGCGCGGAGAGCCAGGCGAATACCACGAACAGCAGCGCCGCCGAGATGCCACCGAGCAGGCCGACCAGGATCTCGATGTCGATAAAGCGGGTCAGGACGTCCTCGTCCTTCACGTAGCGCGAGAGCCACGAGCCGACACCCATCGCGAACAGGTAGCAGCCGATGATCGAGGAGAACTGGAGGATCGAATCGCCGAGCAGATAGCTCGACAGTGCGCCGGCAATCAGTTCGTAGCCAAGCCCGCAGGAGGCTACGATCAACACCGAAAGGACTAGGGTACGGTCGCGCATGGGGCGGCGGTCGCAACAGGTGAGCAACAGGAGATCGCCCGGAGCGCGGCTGGCGTTCCGGCGTTTCACAAATTGATATTGGAAGGAATAGGACTGCGGCTATACTTTGCCGCGTAGTTTGCCGCTGGCATCGCCGCACGGCAAGCGCATCGCGCAGGACCGGATATTTCCACAACTCCATCGACAGGCCGCGTACCCGAACCATGCTACCCATCTACGCCTACGCCGAGCATCTGCTGGCCAGCCTTGTGCTGCTGGTCGTGTTCGTCGGAGTCTACACCAGGATCACGCCCTTCAACGAGTTCGCGCTGATCCGCCAGGGCAATGTGGCTGCCGCACTCTCGCTGGGTGGCAGCACGCTCGGTTTCTGCTTCACGCTGTCGTCGAGTCTCCAGCACAACGACACCTTTCTGATGTTCCTGGTGTGGTCGCTGGTGGCGATGGTGGTGCAGGCAGTGGTCTACGCGGCGCTGGCGCGCGCATTGCCGGATATGGATGCGGCCATCGAATCTAACAATATGGCCATGGGCGGGCTGATGGGCACGATGTCGGTCTCGGTCGGCGTGCTCAATGCCGCGTGCCTGTCCTGAGGCCAGGACGTGAATCATTCCTTGGGAAGAAGGAGCTGACATGAGCATCGGGTCGTTCATCAGGAAGCAGTTCATCGACATCCTCCAGTGGACGGAGGACACGGACGGCGTGCTGGCGTGGCGCTATCCGATGGAAGACATGGAAATCCAGTACGGTGGCAGCCTGACCGTGCGTGAATCCCAGATGGCGGTCTTCGTCAACGAAGGCAAGATCGCCGACGTGTTCGGCCCCGGCATGTACAAGCTGACCACCCAGACGCTGCCGGTGCTGACGTACCTGAAGAACTGGGACAAGCTGTTCGAATCGCCGTTCAAGTCGGACGTCTACTTCTTCAGCACCCGCCTGCAGATTGGCCGCAAGTGGGGCACGGCGCAGCCGATCACGATCCGCGATGCGGACTTCGGCATGGTGCGGCTGCGCGCCTTTGGTCTGTATTCGTACAAGATCAGCGATCCGCAGAAGTTCTACACCGAGATCAGCGGCACGCGCGCCGAGTACACGCGCGACGAAGTGGAAGAGCAACTGCGCAATCTGCTGATCGCCACGATGACGAACACGCTCGGCGCGTCGTCGGTGCCGTTCCTGGACATGGCGGCCAACCAGACGCTGATGTCGCAGACGATCCACGAAAAGCTCGCGCCCGAGTTCGAGCGTTATGGCGTAGCGCTCGATAACTTCGCGGTCACCAATGTCTCCTTGCCAGAGGAACTGCAGAAGGCCATCGACACCCGCATCTCGATGGGGATGATGGGCGACATGGCCAAGTACACGCAGTACCAGGTGGCCAGCTCGATCCCGCTTGCCGCGCAGAACGAGGGCGGTGTCGCCGGGCTCGGCGCGGGTCTGGCCGCCGGGGCAGTCATGGGGCAGGCGATGGCTGGCGGACTCGTGGGCGGCGTGGCGGGTGTACCCGCTGCAGCGCCCGTCGCTCCTGCAACGCCTGCCGCCGAAGATCCGGCGGCGCGGCTGCAGAAGCTCAAGGAGCTGCTCGACAAGAGCCTGATCTCGCAGGCGGAGTTCGATACGGCCAAGGCGGAAATTCTCAAGAAACTCGTCGGCTGATTCCGCTCCATGCAAACGGTCAACTGTCCGGGCTGCGGCGCGGAGGTCCGCTTTCGGTCGTCCGCCGCGGTCATGGCGGTCTGCGAGTACTGCCACAGCACCTTGCTGCGCGAGGCCGATCAGGTACGCGACATCGGCAAGATGTCGGCGGTGCTCGAGGACTACTCGCCGCTTCAGATCGGCACCAGCGGCATCTGGCCGAATGACGGCAAGGGGCAGGGTTTTACGCTGGTTGGCCGTCTCCAGTTGCGGTACGACGCCGGTCTCTGGAGCGAATGGTATGTGCTGTTCGACGACGGCACGGACGGCTGGCTCGGCGATGCGTCGGGCCAGTACATGTTCACGCGCAGGGTGCCTGACGAAGACGCCGCGAAGGCGTCGGTTGGCAAGCTGCCGAAGTTCGAAGGCCTGAAGCCCGGCGAGCCGCTGTTCTTCAACAAGTACCGTTACGAAGCCGGTGATGTGCGCACCGCGCGCTGCACCGGTGGGCAGGGCGAGTTGCCGTTCCAGGTCGGCGCGGGCTGGACCGCTCAAGTCGCGGACTTCCGCAACGCGGGCAACTTCCTGACGCTCGACTACGCCGATGGCTACCCGCCCGCGGTCTACACGGGCCAGATGGTCGAGCTCGACCAGCTCAAGTGCCAGCTTCTGCGCAGCGCAGACGAGATTGACCGCACCGCCGACCGCTATCGTGGCAAGGCGATTCCGCTGGCTTGCCCAAACTGCGGCAGCCCGATCGCCTATCGCGCCGGTGTGGCGAATTTCATCATTTGCCCAAGCTGCCATAGCGAAGTCGATTGCACGACGTCGACAGCCATCGTGCTGGAGAAGCACGCCGAGATCGAGGCGCTGCAGACCAGCCTGACGCCGGGCGAGGTCGGCACGATCGACGGCAAGCCATACACCGTGCTCGGCCTGCTTCAGTGCACCGATGATGACGAGGACGAGACCTCGACCTGGATGGAGTACCTGCTGTTCAACGACACGGCCGGCTTTCTGTGGCTCGTGGAGCAGGACGCTGGCTGGGACCGCGTGCGCGTGCTGGATGTCTGGCCCGGCACGATGGCGTCGTCGAGCGTGGCCGTGCTGGCCGGCAACGAGTACCGCAAGGGGTTCGAATACGTCAGCCGCGTGCTCTATGCGGCGGGCACGTTCAACTGGCGCGTGCAGGCCGGCGATACCACGCGGCTGACCGAGTTCGGCCCGCCGGCGCGGCGACTGACGCGCGAGACGAGCGACACCGAGATCGTCTGGACGCAGTCCACCACGGTGTCGCGCACCCAGGTCGCGCAATGGTTCAAGGGCAACAAGGCGCTGGCCGCCGCGGCGAAGGCGCTACCCGAGCGCAAGCGTCCCGCCGCGCCAGCCACCGGCGACCTCGCGTACTGCCGCAAGGTCGCGTGGGGCATCGCTATCGCGATGTGGCTGCTGAACCTGCCGATCTCGTTCTTCGGCGG
>NZ_JWMB01000027.1:0-208985 GCF_000812445.1 Cupriavidus sp. SHE
GCGCCCCCCGCCACTTGCGCGGATGATGGCGGGTGCCTGCCGCATCGCAACAGGCACCGCTTCCGGAGACCTTCGCCCCGATGTCCGCCCCCATGCCTGCCCCTGTGTCCGCGCCCACCGCCACCCAGAGCACTTCCTCGCCCTCGCCACTCGATCTCGCGCTGCTGCGCCAGTCGATTGCCCTGTCCGAAGATTCGAAGCAGCGTGGCCGCCATCCGTTCGCGGCGCTGGTGGCTGATGCCCGGGGCAATGTCATCGTCACGGCTGGCAACAACTCGATGCCGCCCGAAGGCGACCCCACCCAGCATGCCGAACTGGTGGCCGCTGCCCGCGCGGCAACGCTGCTCACGCCAGCCCAGCTCGCGGATTGCACGCTCTACACCAGCGCCGAGCCCTGCTGCATGTGCGCGGGCGCGATCTACTGGACCGGCATCGGGCGCGTGGTCTACGCGCTATCGGAACATGCGCTGCTGGGCCTGACCGGCGATCACCCGGAGAATCCAACGTTCTCATTGCCATGCCGCGAGGTATTCGCACGCGGACAGCGTCAGGTCGTCGTGCTTGGACCGATGCTGGAAGACGAAGCGGCAGCGCCGCATATCGGGTTCTGGGTGCCGCATGCGTGAATGGGCCTGAGCCCGGCGACTCAAGCCTGATCGACGCCAGCCTGCGCGATCTCCCCGGCTTCGGCACGCAGGCACGCCATCAGTTGCGTGGCGCCCGGCGCCAGTCGCCGGTCCCGCAGCGTGATCAGGCCGACCGGGGGCAAATCCACCTCCACCGGCATCGCCAGCACGCGGAAGCGCCCTTCGGCCTCGAGCTGGCGGCCTACGGTCCGCGCGACAAAGCCGACCGCCTGCCGCCGCGCCACGAACGTGGTCACCGCCAGATACGAAGACGACTCCACCCGATCCACCGGGGGTTCGAATCCTTGCCGGAAGAACGCCTGCTCGATCTTGACCCGCAGTGAAGCCCAGGGCGGCGGCAGCACCAGCGGGCCGCGCGCCAGATCCGCCCAGCCGGGGCGCTTCTTGCGGGCCAGCGGGTGGTCGGTGGCGACGATGGCAACCATCGGCTCGTCATAGAGCGGTTCGGTCACGAGATCCGGCGCCGCATAGGCTGGCTCCAGCCGCCCGACGATCACGTCGAGCTCCGACAGCCGCAACCGTGGCAGCAGGTGCGTGAGATCGCCCTCTTCGATCAGCACCGTGGCGCGCGCCGACTGCTGCTTGAGACGCGCCACCGCGCCGGCCAGCAACACCGGCAGCGTCGCCCCCATCGACCCCACGCGCACACGGCCTGACGCACCGCTGGCCACGGCCTCGATCTCGTCACGCGTGACTTCGTACTGGGCCAGCACGGAACGGGCAAAGCGCACCAGCGTCTCACCGGCTGGCGTCGGCTCGGTCCCGCGCGTGGAGCGCGTGAACAGCGCCATACCCATCATCTTCTCGACCTCCACCAGCACCTTCGACACCGCTGGCTGGCTGACCGCCAGGAACTCCGCCGTGCGGCCCAGATGGCGGAATTCGTCCAGCGCCACCAGCATCTGCAGGTGGCGTAGTTTGATGTTGGAGCGCAATGCGCGGTCAATGTGGGCCATGCTGGCGAGTCTACCTAACCATTTGGTTATGAAGCAATGCCAATTTTTGATTAGATTGTTATGGTCCGCGCCACCACAATCGCCGGCATGGCGACTGGCAGAGCACCAGCCGCATCGAACAACACCGGAGACATCATGACGCAAGGCAACCCCACCAGCCTCATGCGCCGCCGCCTGCTGCTGGGCAGCGCCGCGGCCACCGCTGCTGCCGCCACCGGCACCACCGGCCTGATCGTGCCGGCCACGGCACGCGCCGCGGCCGAGTATCCCGAACGTCCCATCACCTTCATCTGCCCGTGGCCCGTCGGCGGCACGGCGGACCAGTCGATGCGGGCGCTTTGCCAGGTGGCTTCCGGCATCCTCAAGCAGTCGATCGTGGTGGAAAACCGCGCAGGCGCATCGGGCATGATCGGCACCAAGGCGCTGGCCCGTGCCACGCCCGACGGCTACACGATCGGCCAGATTCCGATCTCGGTCACGCGCTTCTCGCAACTCGGGCTCCTGCAACTCGACCCGCGCACCGAACTGACCTATCTGGCGCGGACTTCCGGCCAGACATTCGGCATCGCCGTGCCGGCGAACTCGCGCTTCAAAACGCTGGCCGACGTGATTGCCGAGGCCAAGGCACGCCCGGGCCGCGTCACCTACGCGCACGCCGGCATTGGCGGCGCCACGCACGTGGGCATGGAGCAATTCGCCATGGTCGCGGGCGTCAAGTTCAACGCCATCGCCTACAAGGGCGGCTCCGCAGCCCTTCAGGACGTGCTGGCCGGACAGGTGGACCTGCTGGCCGACTCCAGCTCGTGGGCGCCGCACGTGGAAGCCGGCAAGGCGCGACTGCTGGCCACCTGGGGCGAGCAGCGCACGCCGCGCTTCAAGGACACGCCCACGCTCAAGGAGCTCGGCTACAACGTCGTGGTGGAAGCGCCCAACGGCATCGGCGCGCCCAAGGGGCTGCCGCCTGCCGTGGAGATTAAGCTGCGCGAGGCCTTCCGCGCGGCCGTGGCCAGCACCGAATTCAAGTCGGTGGCTGCACGCATCGACGCGCCGGTGATGTACCTGGACGGCCCTGACTACAAGAAATACGTGGCCGCCGTCTATGACCAGGAAACCCAACTGATCCAGCGCCTGAAGCTCAAGGAAATGCTGCAACAGGGCTGATCGAAGCAAAACCATCGTGACCTCAAACCCCGTCATTCGCCTGCACGCCAACGACAACGTCCTGATCGCCCGTGGCGACCTGACGCTGGGCCAGCATCTGCCGGACCTCGACCTGCGCGTGCGCGCGCAGGTCCCCGCCGGCCACAAGATTGCCGCGCGCGCGATTGCGCGCGGCGAACAGGTACGCAAGTACGACACCGTCATCGGCGTAGCCGACCGCGATATCGGTCCGGGCGACCACGTGCACAGCCACAACCTCCGGCTGGTGGACTTCTATCGCGACCCGTCCTTCTGCAGCGACGTCCGCCCGATCGACTACGTGCCCGAAGCCGAGCGCGCCACGTTCATGGGCTATGTGCGTCCCGACGGGCGCGTGGGCACACGCAACTTCATCGGCATCCTGTCGTCGGTGAACTGTTCGGCCACGGTGATCAAGCACATTGCCGCGCGCTTCACGCCCGAGCGTCTGGCCGCCTATCCCAATGTCGATGGCGTGGTGGCGTTCGCGCAGAGCAGCGGTTGCGGCATGTCGTCTCCGAGCGAGCACTTCGATCTGCTGCGCCGCACGCTGGCCGGCTACGCGCGCCATGCAAACCTTGCTGGCGTGCTGATCGTCGGCCTGGGCTGCGAGCGCAACCAGGTGGCCTCGCTGGTGGAATCGCAAGGGCTGGTCCCCGGAGAGAACCTCCACACGCTGGTCATGCAGGACACCGGCGGTACCCGGGCGACCATCGCGGCAGGCGTACAAGCCGTGGAGCGGATGCTGCCCGCCGCCAACGCCTTCACACGGCAGCGTGTCAGCGCCAGCCACCTCAAGATCGGCCTGGAATGCGGCGGTTCGGATGGCTTTTCGGGCATCACCGCGAACCCCGCGCTCGGCGCGGCGATGGACATCCTGGTGCGGCACGGTGGCACGGCAATCCTGTCGGAGACGCCCGAAATCCACGGGGTGGAATACATGCTGACGCGCCGCGCAGTCACGCCCGAGGTCGGCCAGAAACTGCTGGACCGACTGGCCTGGTGGGAACGCTATACGGCGGGACAAAACGCGCAGTTCAACGGCGTGGTGGGTCACGGCAACCAGCAGGGCGGACTGGCCAATATCTTCGAGAAATCGCTCGGCTCGGCCATGAAGGGCGGCACTACGCCGCTGCAGGCTGTCTACGAGTACGCGGAGCCGATCGACACGGCCGGCTTCGTGTTCATGGATTCACCCGGCTACGACCCCGTGGCCGCCACCGGCCAGATCGCCAGCGGCGCCAACCTGATCTGCTTCACTACGGGGCGCGGCTCGATGTTCGGGTCCAAACCCGCGCCGACGATCAAGCTGGCGTCGAACTCGCCCATGTACCGGCGGCTCGAGGAAGACATGGATATCAATTGTGGTCTGGTGCTCGACGGCGAGCTCAGCGTGGCGCAGATGGGCGAACGGATTTTCGAACACATCCTGCGTGCCGCGTCGGGCGAGCCCACCAAGAGCGAGTTGCTTGGGCTTGGTGACCATGAATTCGTGCCCTGGCATGTGGGGATCGTGAGCTAGCGCCTTTGGTGCTTCCTACGTTAGCCCTCTCCCCCCGCCGCGCCAGACATCACCCACTTCCCTATGCTGACCACCCTCGCCAACCCTGACCTCCTCCGCACCCGGAACCTGATCGCCCAGCACTGGTGCGACGCCCACGTCCGGCTACCGGTCACCGACCCCGCCACCGGTCACGTCATTGCCGAAGTGCCCGATAGCAATGCCGCCGACGCGCAGCGCGCCGCCGATGCGGCCGCAGCGGCGTTCCCGGACTGGAGCCGCCGCACCGCCCGCGAACGCGCGCAACTGATCAAGCGCTGGCACGCGCTGATCCTCGCTCACGAGCAGGACCTGGCGCGCATCATCTCCGCCGAGCAGGGCAAGCCGATGCACGAGAGCCTGGGCGAAGTCCGCTATGGCGCGTCGTACGTCGAATGGTTTGCCGAAGAAGCCACGCGCATCTGCGGCGATGTGGTGGCCGAAGCGGTGCCGGGCCGCAAGATGATCGTGCTGAAGGAACCCGTGGGCGTGGTGGCCGCCATCACGCCGTGGAACTTTCCGCTGGCGATGATCGCGCGCAAGATCGCGCCCGCGCTGGCCGCTGGCTGCACCGTGGTGGCCAAGCCCGCCGAGGACACGCCACTGACCGCCCTCGCCCTCGTATGGCTCGCGCAGCAGGCAGGGCTGCCGCCGGGCGTGCTCAATATCGTCACTGCATCCCGCGCCAATACGCCGGCCGTCGTCGATGCCTGGCTGGCCGATCCGCGCGTGCGCAAGATCACGTTCACCGGCTCAACGCCGGTCGGCAAGCATCTGGCGCGCGAATCGGCCGGCACGCTCAAGAAGCTGTCGCTCGAACTCGGCGGCAACGCGCCGTTCATCGTGTTCGACGATGCCGATCTCGACGCCGCCGTCGATGGCCTGATGGCTGCCAAGTTCCGCAACGGCGGCCAGACCTGCGTGTGCCCGAACCGCGTCTATGTCCAGGATGGCGTGCATGACGCGTTCGTCGAACGGCTGGCGGCACGCGTGGCCGCATTGCACGTGGGGCCCGCCACCGAATCCGCCGCGCAGATCGGCCCGATGATCAATGCGCGTGCCGTCGACAAGATCGACCGCCACGTGCGCGACGCCGTCGACAAGGGCGCCCGCGTGGTGACCGGCGGAGAGCGCGTGCGTACCGGCGACGGCCCGCACTACTACGCGCCCACCGTGCTGGTGGATGCCACGCCGGCCATGGCGCTGGCGCACGAGGAAACGTTCGGCCCGGTGGCGCCGGTGTTCCGCTTCCGGCACGAAGACGAGGTCGTGCGCCACGCCAACGACACCCCGTTCGGCCTGGCCGCGTACTTCTATTCGAACGACGTGCGCCGCATCTGGCGCGTGGCGCAGGCGCTGGAGACCGGCATCGTCGGCATCAATGAGGGGGCGCTGGCCTCGGAGGCCGCCCCGTTCGGCGGTGTCAAGGAATCCGGCTACGGGCGCGAGGGTTCGCGCCACGGGCTTGACGATTACATGCATACCAAGTATCTCTGCCAGGGCCAATTGCTCTGAAATCCGTCTGACAACCAAGGCCCGACAGGAGACATCATGCCCGCACACAACCCGTTCAAGGCCGCGCTGGCCGCGCGCCAGGCGCAAATCGGACTCTGGATGTCCGGCGCCGCGCCCTATTTCGCCGAAGTCACCGCCACGGCCGGCTTCGACTGGCTGCTGATCGACGGGGAGCACGCGCCCAACGACGTGCGCACGATCCTGCAGACGCTGCAGGTGCTCGGCCCCTATCGCTCGCAGCCGGTGGTGCGCGCCGTCGCCGGCGAGACCGCGCTGATCAAGCAACTGCTCGATATCGGCGCGCGCACGCTGCTGGTGCCGATGGTCGACACCGCCGAGCAGGCAGCCGAACTGGTACGCGCCACGCGCTACCCGCCGTTCGGCGTGCGCGGCGTGGGCAGCGCGGTGGCCCGCGTGTCGCAATGGAGCGCGCGCACCGACTACCTTGACGTGGCCGACGACGAGGTCTGCCTGCTGGTGCAGGCCGAGACCGTGACCGCCATGCAGAACCTGGAAGCGATCTGCGCCGTCGACGGCGTCGATGGTGTGTTCATCGGCCCGGCCGATCTGGCGGCATCGATGGGCCATCGCGGCAAACCCGGCCACCCGGACGTGCAGGCCCAGATCGAGACCGCCATGCGCACCATCGTCGCCAGCGGCAAGGCCGCCGGCACGCTGACTTCAGACCCTGCCCTGGCACGCCGATATCTCGAACTCGGCTGCACGTTCGTCGCCACCGGCGTGGACGTGCTGGTGTACGCCAACGCGGCCCGCAAGCTGGCCGCCGAATTCCTGCCCGACCGCGCCGGCCAGATCAGCGCGCCGGGCGCCGCCTACTGATTCACACGATGACCGCCCTGCCCTCCCAAGACGTTCTGCTTCAGGCCATGCAGGCCATTGTCGGCCCGCATGGTTGCCTGACCGCCGCAGCGGATACCGAACCGTTTGTCACGGACTACCGCCGCATCTACATCGGCAAGTCGCCCGTCGTGGTCATGCCGTCGACCACCGAACAGGTCAGCCAGGTGATGGCCTGGTGCTACCAGCACGACGTGCCGGTGGTGCCGCAAGGCGGCAACACGTCGCTGATGGGCGGTGCGGTGCCCGACGACAGCGGCACGGCCGTAGTCATCAGCCTGCGCAAGATGCATCGCGTGCTGGCGATCGACACCGTCAACGATACGATGACCGTCGAAGCCGGCGTCACGCTCTCCGCCGCGCGGCAGGCCGCCGAGGACAGCAAGCGCCTGTTTCCGCTGCGCATCGGCTCCGAGGGCTCGTGCCAGATCGGTGGCAACCTGTCCACCAATGCGGGCGGCACGGCGGTGCTGCGCTACGGCAACATGCGCGACCTGGTGCTTGGCATCGAAGCGGTGCTGCCCGATGGTCGCGTGTTCTCGTCGCTGCGCGGCCTGCGCAAGGACAACACCGGCTACGACCTCAAGCACCTGTTCATCGGCGCGGAAGGCACGCTCGGCATCATCACGGGTGCCGTGCTCAAGCTGATGCCGCAGCCGCGCTCATCGGCCGTGGCATTCGTGGCCGTGCAAAGCCCCGAGGCAGCCGTGAAGCTGCTGGGCGAAGCGCGGGCGCTTTCCGGCCAGGCCGTGACGGCCTTCGAACTGATCTCGGCGCCGGCGCTCGACCTCGTGCTCGAGTATCTCGGCAACGAACCGTCGCCGCTGGAAGGCCGGCATGACTGGATGGTGCTGATCGAACTGACATCGGGCGCCGATGAGGAAAGCCTGAACACGACGCTGATGGAGATCCTGGAAGCCGGCCTTGGCCACGGATGGGTGGTGGATGCGGCCGTGGCGTCGAGCCTGACCGACGCGCAGAAATTCTGGCGCATCCGCGAGGAGATCTCCGACGCCCAGACGCGCACCGGCGGCAGCATCAAGTGCGATATCTCGGTGCCGGTCTCGCGTATCGCGGACTTCATCGGCAAGGCTTCCGCAGGCGTGCTGGCACTGGAGCCGGCCACGCGGATGGTGATCTACGGGCACATGGGCGACGGCAACGTGCACTTCAACCCGCTGCGGCCGAAGGATCGCCCGGCCAAGGACTTCCTGGCCCAGTGGTACAAGCCCGTATCCGATCTGGTCGATGGTCTCGCGCACGCGGAGAACGGCTCGATCTCGGCCGAGCACGGCATTGGCGTGGCCAAGCGCGACGACCTGACGCGCTACAAGTCCACGGTGGAGCTGGAGCTGATGTGGCAGGTCAAACGCGCGCTCGATCCGAAGAACCTGCTGAACCCGGGACGGGTGCTGCCACGGATCGCTGGGCCCGCTGACTGAGCCAGACCCCGCCGAGCACGAGCACCATGCCTGCGAGCTGTGCCGTGCTCAGCGTCTGACCCAGCGCGACCCAGCCCAGCAGCACCGCCGTCAGTGGACTCAGGAACCCCAGCGTGGCTACGGCGCCCGGCCCCAACCGGGCAATGCCGCGGAACCACAGCACGTAGGTCAGCGCCGCCCCGATCAGGCTGAGCCATGCCATGCCAAGCACATTCGGCAGCGTCAGCGCCGGCAGCGGCGGCTCCAGCCACCACGCGAACGGCACCAGCAGCAGGCCGCCCGCCGTCAGTTGCCAGGCCGTGAACGTCAACGCCGGCACAGGTGGCTGCCAACGGCGCGTCAGCACCGTGCCAAGCGCCATCGACACCGCGCCGGCCAGCCCCGCCACCACCCCTACCGCATCGAGCGTCGCCTTCGGCGTCAACACCAGCAGCGCCACGCCTGCGAGACCGGCCAGGGCCGCCACAATCGCGGCCACGCGGATTGCCGACCCGAGCAATACGCGCGACAGCCCCAGCACGATCAACGGCTGGATGGCGCCAAGCGTCGCGGCCACGCCGCCCGGCAGGCGATACGCCGAGACGAACAACATGGCCCAGAAGAACGAGAAATTGAGCGCGCCAAGCACCAGCAGACGCGGCCACCAGCCCCGGCCCGGCCATTGGCGCCCAAGCAGCCACAGCAGGATGCCCGCCGGCAAGGCACGCAGCATCGCCACCGTCAGCGGATAGCCCTGCGGCAGCCAGTTCGTGGTCACCAGATAGGTGCTGCCCCAGATTGCGGGGGCAAGCGCGGTTAGCAGCAGGTCCGTCGTGCGGGTATGGGTCATGGTTTCCGGCAGGGATTCTGGCGTGGCGCGCGGCACGTGGCGCATATGGCTCGAAGCGTACTGGACAAACCGGTCGTCGGGTATCGGCGTGCGTTCAACACACTATTGACCATTCGTAATCAATCGGGGCGCGTCCGCAACGGGACACGCCTCCATCTGCCCATCGTGGGTCCGCTTTCTGGTGGAGACACCGCCCGAGCCGACGGTGTAGTATCCGTTGCCAGATTTGCTTCTACTCGTTGGAGAAACACCATGAACGTACTTGTCACCGGTGCCAGTGCCGGGTTCGGTGCCGCCATCGCACGACGCTTTGCCGCCGCGGGTCACCACATCATCGCCGCCGGCCGCCGCGCAGACCGGCTCGAGGCGCTGGCCGACGAAATCGGCCGTGACAAGGTCCTGCCCCTGATCCTGGACGTGCGCGACCGCGAGGCCGTGGCCAAGGCCATCGCAAGCCTGCCGGCCGATTTCGCGGAGATCGACCTGCTGGTCAACAACGCGGGCCTGGCGCTGGGTCTGGAAGCCGCTCAGGCCGCCGACCTCGACAACTGGGACACCATGGTCGACACCAACATCAAGGGCCTGATGTATGTGACGCGCGCGGTGCTGCCCGGCATGGTCGCGCGCAATCGCGGTCATGTGATCAACATCGGCTCGACGGCCGGCGCGTACGCCTATCCGGGCGGCAACGTCTATGGTGCGACCAAGGCATTCGTGCGCCAGTTCTCGCTAAACCTGCGCGCGGACCTGCAGGGCACGCGCGTGCGCGTCACCGACGTGGCGCCGGGCCTGGTGGGTGGCACCGAGTTCTCGTCGGTGCGCTTCGGCGGCGACGAGAACCGCGTGCAGAAGGTGTATGAAGGCGCCGATGCGCTGACGCCCGACGATATCGCCGAGACCGTGTTCTGGGCCGGCACGCTGCCCGCGCGCGTCAACATCAACTTCGTGGAACTGATGCCGGTGACCCAGACCTTCGGTCCGCTCACGATTCACCGAGAGGGCTGATCGCATGGCCAACATGGCCGGGCCGGCTGCCGCGCCCGGGCCGGCGGCCGCGCTTCAGCATGACGGGCGGCCATCCGGAGACGACGCGCTCCACGTGGAAAACCTGCGCGGCCATGATCGCGGCCCCTACTCGCTGGTGATTCCCGCCGGCAAGTGCACGATCCTGTCGGGCCCGTCCGGCAGCGGCAAAAGCCTGCTGCTGCGCATGATCGCCGATCTCGATCCGAATACCGGCGATGTCCGCCTCGGTGCCACCTCACGCAATGCGATAAGCGGCCCGGCGTGGCGGCGACAGGTCATCTACGTGGCCGCCGACGCGGGCTGGTGGGCCGATGACGTGAGCGCCCATTTCGACGATTTCGAGCACAACCGGCCCGAGCTCGATCGCTTGGCGCATCAGCTTGGCCTGCGCCCGGACATCCTGTCGGCACAGGTCAGCCAGCTTTCCACTGGCGAGCGGCAACGACTGACGCTGATGCGCGCGCTGGCACGTCACCCCCGATTCCTGCTGCTCGACGAACCGACCTCCGCGCTGGACCAGGACACCACCCTTGCCGTGGAGGCGGTGCTGCACCGGGTCATGGCTGGCGGTATCGGCCTGCTCATGGTGTCGCACAATCCGGCGCAAGCCGCACGCCTGCGTGACGCGCAGTACGTCATGAGCCCGTCGGGGCTGAAGACGCTGGAGATGCATTCCGCATGAGTCCGATCATCCTGACCACTGGCGACCTGGCGCTGGCCAGCCTGCTGATCATCCTGGGCGCGGGGCTGTCGGTGGCGACGTCACTGAACATCCACCGTACCTTGCTGTGGATGGCGCTCCGCATGGTCGTGCAGCTCTTGCTCGTGGGCCTGGTGCTGCGAACCGTGTTCGCGCTGTCATCGCCGTGGATCACGCTGCTGGTATTGCTGCTGATGGTCGTGGCGGCCGCGCGCGAAGTTGGCAGCCGACAGCAACGGCGCCTGCGGGGCCCGTGGCAGTGGATGATCGGCCTGACCACGGTCAGCGTGCCGACGCTGACGATCACCGTGCTGGCGCTGACCACGGCGCTGCGTCCCTCGCCGTGGTACGACGCTCGCCACGCGATCCCGCTGGCCGGCATCATCCTCGGTAACGCCATGAGTTCGGCCAGCCTGACGTTGCACACGGCATTCAATGCGGCCTGGCTCCAGCGCGGCGCCATCGAGGCACGGATCGCCCTGGGTGACGACCGTCGCACGGCACTGGGCCCGATCCTGCGCCAGGCCGTGCGCAGCGGGATGTTGCCGACGCTGAACGTCATGGGCGCGGCCGGCATCATCACGCTGCCGGGCATCATGACCGGCCAGATCCTGGCTGGCATGGACCCGATCGACGCCGCCCGCTACCAGATCCTGCTGATGTTCCTGCTGGCCGGCGGCTGCCTGCTGGCCGCGTTCCTTGCCGCATGGCTCTCGGTATGGCGGCTGACCGACGAGCGACACCGCCTGCGGCTCGATCGCCTGGACGCGCGCGGGTCCGACCACTGAGTCTTGTATCCGCCATGTACGCCAAGCCCGGGTTCGCGGATACCTGCGGTAATCTTGTGATTCCGGGCGCATACCAATGATTACGGCCCGTTAAATGCGGGGTAAACCGGTTCCTGCTTCGCGGATGCAGGCCCGATGCGGCAACTAGCATTCGGGCCTTGGCCATCAAGTAAGCAGGAGACCCGAATGCGTTTTGCCTTTGCCGGGTTCGACCTCTGGTGCGGTGTGTTCGATGCCTTCGTCGCGCAAGGCTGGCAGCCGCTGGCGTTGTTCACGATGCCCGTGGATAACCAGCATGACTTCAACGAGCAGGTAGTATCGCGGGCGCAATCGCTCGGCATTCCGGTGCACATGTCACCAATCCGCAGCGAGGACCTGCGCGCGCTGCGCGACCAGCAGTGCGAGGTACTGGTCGTGGCCGGGCACGGTTGGAAAATTCCCGACTGGACGCACGACCTGCATCACGCGATCAACTTTCATCCATCACCGCTGCCGGAAGGGCGCGGGCCTTACCCGCTGTTCCGTGCTGTCATGGAAGATCGTCGCGACTGGGCGGTGACATGTCATCGCGTGTCGCCCGCATTCGACGCAGGCGATATCCTCGCCGCCGAGCCTGTCTTGCTGACGACGGACGAGTGCCATGAGACGTTGCAACTGAAACTGCAGCTTGCCGCACGCAAGCTCGCCACACGCGTGGCCAGCGACTTCCGCTCAATGTGGAATACCAGCCAGCCGCAATCCGGTGGCAGCTACTGGCCGAAGCTGACCGATGCGGACCGCACGCTCGATTTCACGGGTCCGGTGGCCGAGATTCTGCGCCTCTGCCGGGCATTCGGACAGCACGAGTGCATCGCGCACGTCGGCGCCATCGCGCTATATGTTCGCCATGCGGCGGGATGGCCCGAGACACACGACTACCTGCCGGGCACCGTCGTGCACCACTATCGGCGCAGCCTCGTGGTCGCGGCACGAGACGGCTTCATCGCACTGCTCGACTGGAGCGCATTGCCACCGCCGACCCGCGCGCTCAACGGGCTCTGAGGCACATGAGGCGCAGGCAGCGCCACCGTGCACATTGCGCACATGTCACCCCTGCGTCATGCCTGTGACCATGGCGCAGAAGCATTCTTGTCCCTGACAGCAACCTGCCCGCGCAACAGCACGGGCCATTGATGACAAGGAGGGCAAGACGATGAAAACCGCTTATCTGTTGATGCTGATTCCGGCGCTCGCGTCAGCCACTGCATTCGCCCAAGGAACACAGGGCACACAGGGCACGAGCGATACCAGCAGCAAGCGCACCACCGCGCAGGTGAGACAGGAACTGATCGAGGCGAAGCACGACGGTACCTATGCGCGGGGCAACGCGGAGTTTCCGCCCAGCGAGCAAACCGTCGAGCGACGCAAGGATGAGCACGCCGCGGCCAAGCATCCGAACGAAGGCAAGCCGGCAAAGCCGGATGCGCACGACATGAAGTAGCCGGTTGCAGGTTGCATGCCTGCGTGCCACGTCGCACGCAGGAAGGCAGCCATCGATGGTGGCGCGGGTTGCCCATTTCTTGAGCAGCCCAGCTCGAACGCCTGATTGCAGGCGGCCTGGCGCGGCGATGTCGATGTTATCCACAGTTTCTGTGGATAAGGCAGGAGGCCATGTGGCTACGTTTACGCACCACCATTTACGCACCACCGTTTACGTACGTATACCCACCACACATCCAACCTCGTTTCAAACCCAGCGAGGCCGCATTGCGTATACGCACCCGGCGTGCTCAGCCCTCTTCGCCGTAGCCCTCGATCACCACGATGTCCGCCTGCGAGTGCGGCGATCGAAGCGCCACCAGCGCCTGATACTCGGGCGAACGGTAGCACTCCAGTGCGCGCTGATAGCTCTCGAACTCGATCACCACGATGCGGTCCCGGCAATGACCCTCGACCACGGTCCGCTCGCCGCCCCTTACCAGGAAACGCGCGCCGTACTTGTCGAACACGGCCTTGTTGGCGGTGATGTATCCGCGATAGCCATCCATGTTGGCGATATCGACTGCGGCAATCCAGTATCCCTTGCGCATGATGGCTCCGAGTGAATTGGCAACCCGACTATAGCGGCGGCAACCGGCGCTTGACGGGCTGCGACTTCACGATGGCCGAACTCGTTTCGGCCAGGTCCGTGATTCTTTCGAGTATGTGATCGAGATGTTCGATCGAGCGCAGGTAGAGCCGGCCGATGAAGCAGTCATCGCCCGTCACCTTGTCACACTCGGCGAATTCCGGAATGCCTTCGATCAATCGTTGCACCGCCTGCAGCTTGCCCGGCAGTGGCTTGATCCGCACGATGGCCTGCATCGAGAAGCCCAGTGTGCGAGGCTCGACATCGACTGTGAAGCCCCGGATGACGCCCCGGTCCTCCAACCTGCGCAGGCGCTCCGACGCGCCCGGCGCCGACAGCCCGATCTGCTCGGCCAGCGCCTTGACCGGCATTCGCGCGTCCTGCTGCAGCAGTGTCAGGATGCGACGGTCGATGTCATCGAGGGACATAAGGAATTTCCCGTCCTTGCTTTGGAAACGACGGAAATATAGTCCATTCGCCTGCAATCCGATATCCCCGAGCGCCGTCTTACCCCCTAGAATTCAAGCCCTGAATGCCAGAGAGGCTTGTGGAGAGAACGCGGTGGACAACAAGACACGCGGAATGATGGAGATGGTTGCGGCGATGGTGATCTCGGGCACCATCGGCTGGCTGGTGGTCATATCCGGGCGGCCGGTCACCCAGGTGGTGTTCTGGCGCTGCGCATTTGGCGCGCTCGTGCTGCTGCCGGTCTGCGCGGCCAAAGGCTATCTCCGTCCCGGCAGAATCAGCCGGCGGCAACTGGCGCTGGCAGTCGCAGGCGGCCTGGCCATCGTCGCCAACTGGCTGTTGCTGTTCTCGGCCTACTCCGGCGCGTCAATTTCCATCGCCACGGCGGTCTACAACACGCAGCCGTTCATGCTCGTTGGCCTTGGCGCATTGTTCCTTGGCGAGCGCCTGACGCTCGCCAGGTTCGGATGGCTCGTGCTGGCGTTCGGCGGCATGCTGCTGATCGTGCGTGCGGGGCCGGATGCAGGCGCCATGGATGGGCGCTATCTGGTCGGGATCCTGCTGGCACTGGGCGCCGCGTTCTGCTACGCGCTGGCCGCGCTGATCGCCAAGAAGCTCAAGGATGTCCCGCCACACCTGATCGCGCTGATTCACGTGATCGTCGGCACGGTGACGCTGCTCCCGATGAGCCTGCAAGCGGACTGGCCCACCGGCGCCGCAACATGGACGACGCTGGTCACGCTCGGCTTCGTGCATACCGGCGTGATGTACATCCTGCTGTATGGCGCCATCCAGAAACTGTCCACCTCGCTGACTGGCGCGTTGTCGTTCATCTATCCGATCGTGGCCATCCTGGTGGACCGGCTCGCGTTCGGCCATCACCTGCACCCGTCGCAGATCGCCGGCGCCACGCTGATCCTGCTGGCCGCCGCGGGCATGACGATGGGATGGTCGTGGCGCAAGCGCCTGCCGTCGGCCGCGCGCAAGCCGTCCGCCTGACCGCGGTCAATCGACTTCGATCGCGGCCGGCCTTCGCCCACCCGGCGCCGCCACACCGAGCCAACGGGCGAAGAGCTTGAGCGTCAGCCCGTTGAAGAACAGGTTCAGCAGCACGAAGCCCGCCGCCATGGCCGCCGCGAAATGGCGGGTGTCTGGCGCCAGGTCCTGATTCCTGGCCAGGCAGATGGCCAGTGTCAGCGTCACGGGACCACGCACGCCACCCCAGGCAATCAGCAACTGGTGCGAGACCGGCAACGGTTTGCAGATGCCAATCCGGCTCATCATCGGCATGCTCACGGACAAGATGCCGAACCGGCTCGCCACCGCCGCGACCAGCACGAGCAGCAGGATGACGACGTCGATCATGCGCAGGTCGTCGAGCAGCGACGGCACGTGTGCTGTCGCCAGCAGCAACACGCTGGCGCTAGCAATGGTGGCCTGATAGAGCCACAACTGGCGAAACAGCTTGACGTGCGATGCAGGGCGCCGCGAAAGCATGATCCGCCCGACCACGAGCCCCGCGCACACCACCGCCGCCACGCCCGACACATGCAGCACGCGCTCCGCGAACGGATAGATCAGGTTAGGCAACGCGAGCGATAGCGAGTACTCGGCGAACGGCGGGCTGCGCATCGCGCCCGACACGAACACCAACACCACGCCCACGAGCCAGCCGACCGCGCAACCGCCAAGCAGCGAGAGAAGAAACTGGGCCAGCGGAAAATGCGCGGCATCGTGTGTCGGCATGACCGAAATCACGCCCGTCAGCAAGGTTGTGATCGCAATCGCGGCGGCATCGTTGAACAGGCTCTCGCCTTCGACCAGCCGAATCAGCCGCGCCGGCGCGCCACTGCTCTGGAACAGGCCGATGACGGTGGACGGATCGGTGGTGCTGACGATCGCACCGAGCAAGAGGCAGGCGATCAGTCCCTGCCCGCTGGTCAGGTAAGCCACCGCGCCGACGCTCAGCGTTGCCGCGACCACGGCGCCGATGGCCAGCAGCAGGATTGGGCCGAGGTCGGCGACGAACCCTGAACTATCGACCTCGATTGCCGCCTGAAACAGGATTGGCGGCAGGAAGATCCAGAGATAGGCCTCGGGCGGCATGGCCGGCGACAGGAACGGCGCGATGGTGTTGGCTGCGAATGCGGGCGCGACATGCTCTAGCGCCACATAGCCGAAGCCGATAGTGACGCCGGCGGCGGTCAGGATGATCGGGTCGGGCAACCGCACGCGTTGTGCGATGACATGGCAAATGGCGATGAAGAACAGCAGCACGCCGACTCGCGTAGTCAGTTCAATGGCAACGTCCAAGGTTGGGCTCCTGATACGGATGGGGAGTTGGCTGAGGGCGCTGGCGGCTCTTCCGGCACTATTGTGGGACGAGCATTGAGTAGTCCGGTTAGATGCACGGCTGGCGGCCAAGATTCTGCCGATTCGCGCAATTCCGCATTGCAGAGTGACGGCGGAGTCGTGCGGAGCCCCGCGCTGCAAGGCTGGGCGGGGTATTGCCCCCCACCGGTGACCGTATGCGATCCGCCACAACCCCTGCGTGGCATTGACCGTGCGGGTCGCGGTCGCTAGGATAGGCCGGCGCCAGCCCGTGCCTGGCCGGCGCGGCAAACGGCGCCGCAGGCCGGACTGCGCAACCGAAGTGGCCGATCGACCAGACCATGACCCACCAGCCCCCGGCAATGGACGCGGATATCCGCGTGATGCTTGTAGAAGACGACCCGGCCACCAGTGCCCGTCTGACTTCCGCGCTTGCCAGCGTGCCCGGCATCCATGTGATGGCGACATGCCAGAACCGCGTCAGCGCCTGCGAGTGGCTGACCGTCAATACGCCCGATGTGGTGCTGTGCGACCTCGGCCTGCCCGATGGCTCCGGCATCGACGTGATCCGCTTTGCCCGGCGCCGGCACCCACACTGCGAGTGCATGGTCATCACCATGTTCGGTGACGAGGCCAATGTGCTGGCCAGCATCTCGGCCGGGGCCACCGGCTATTTGCTCAAGGATGCTTCCGACGAAGACCTGCGTGCCTCTGTGCGCGAGCTTCGCGCAGGCGGCTCTCCGATGAGTCCCGTGATCGCCCGCCGCGTCATTAACCGGTTGCGCGATGCGAACATCCCTGCCCCGCGCGCCGTTCGTGCGGAACCGGCGACGCCGTTGTTACCAGAGGCCGTTGTTGCGCTCTCCGCGCGGGAGTCCGAGATTCTCGACCTCGTCGCGCGCGGCTACACGTATGCGGAGATCGCCCGGCACCTGTCCATCAGCGTGAATACGGTGGCGGCCCACATCCGCAACATCTACGGCAAGCTGGCCGTGAACTCGCGCTCCGAGGCGGTTTTCGAAGCCCACAAGCTTGGTCTGCTGAAATCGATGTGAGCCGCACGGTGATCGCGCGCCTCACTCCCGCCCCGCGCTCCTCGCGATGGATCGCCCTGCTGCTCGGCTTCGTCACCCTGGCCGCGCTGATGCTGGCCGCGTGCTCGTCCGTCGGCGACGACAAGCACGAAGACAAGCGCGAAGACGCCACCAACGCCTCCACACAGACCTTCAGGCAAGCCGATGCCACATTCGGCGCGATCCACTGCAGCGGCGGCGCAAACGCACACGACAACGCCGCTGGCAGCACTGGCTCGCCATCCGCACCGGTCTCGCTGCCGTACTACTGGGACCGCGAATTACCGCGCCAGAGCGGCACCGCCACTTTCCGTATCCGCTTTCCCCATGAGGCTGGCGGCCGCGAAGGTCTGGGGTTCTACCTCGCACGCGCGGCCAACAGCTTCGAGATGCGTCTGAACGGCAAGCTGCTGGCCACTGCCGGAGACCTTTGCGCGCCGGCCCTGTATGGCGGACAGCGTCCGCTCCATGTGCCCGTGCCGCAGGCCATGCTGCAGCCCGACAACGAACTGGTGGTCACGATCTCCGCCCGGGCGGACGCGCGTGGTGGTCTGTCGGCGATCGAGTTCGGGCCCGACAGCGTGACGCGCGCGCACTATGACCGCGCGCTCTGGTTCCGCGTGATCGGCCCGCTGGTCATTGCGGCTGTCAGCCTGGTGCTGGCCGGCATCTCGCTGATGATCTGGTGGCGGCAGCGCGATCCGCTGTTCGGACTCTATGCGCTGGCGGAGATCGCCTGGGCCATCAGCCTGGCCGAATTCTTCCTGACCGACGCGCCGCTGCCGCGTGGTCTCTGGCAGGTCATCATCCTCTCCGGCCGCGCCGTCTTCATGCTGGCCACCGCGAAGTTCGCATTCATCGTCATCGACGTGCGCGCGCGCTGGCCGCGCTGGCTGGTCAACGGGTATCTGTGGCTCAAGCTGCCATTGATCCTGCTGATGGCCAGCGTGCTCAGCGTGCCCTACCTGAAGCTGGCCGACTGGGCGGTCAACGTGGTGATGGCCTGCTGCGTCGGCGGCGCGCTGGTGTGGTCGGCATGGCGTCGCCCCAATCGCGAGCGCATCGTGCTGGCCGGCGCGCTTGGGCTTGCCACCGCGCTCACGCTGGCGGATTTCATCCGGATCACCATGATCGGCGATTTCTACTGGGAAACCGCCCTGACGAAGTACGTGTCGTTGCTGTTCAGCCTGGCAATGGCATGGCTGCTGGTGGAACGCTTCACCGGTACCAGCCGGATGCTGGCGGACCTCAACCGCGATCTGGATCGGAAGGTGGCGCAGAAGGAAGACGAACTGCGGCAACTCTACGCCCGATCGCGCGAGATCGAACGCGAACAGGCCGCGATGAAGGAACGTGGCCGCATCATGCGCGACATGCACGATGGGCTCGGCAGCACGCTGGTTGGCGCCCTCAGCCTGGTGCGCTCGGGGCAGAGTTCGTCACCGGTCATGCAGAAGCACCTGCAGCAGGCCCTCGACGCGCTGAAGCTCTCGGTCGACGCGATGCAGGACACCGGTGGAGACCTGGCAGCCGTGCTCGGCACGTTGCGCTACCGCCTGCGTGAACGGCTCGAAGCGGCTGGCATGACAGTGGACTGGCAGGTGGAGCGCCTGCCAGAACTGAGAGGACTCACGCCACAGATCGTGCGGGAGTTGCAGTACCTGCTGCTCGAAGCGTTCTCGAACGCCATGCAATACGCGGCGGGCGGTGTGATCCAGGTCATCGCGCGCAGCCTGCCCGACGATGCCGACGATGCCGAAGCGATCGTCATCGAGATTCGCGACAGCGGACCGGGGTTCGATACCACGGCTGCTTCGCAAGGCCATGGGTTGGCCAACATGCGCAGCCGCGCAGCCAGCATCGGCGGAGAACTGCAAATCGAATCGTCGCCCCATGGCACGGCCGTGCGCCTGCTGCTGCGTCCGGATCGATGGACGGATACCGCCATGCCACGACCCGAGACAGACCCGGCCTGAACGCCCCCTGCCCCCCTGAACGCTCCCTGTCGCGCCACACCGCCGCCTATATACGCCTGACGCATAAGCGTATGTCTGCTTGATCGTTCTCCCCGCGGCGGGTCGGCCATACAATGGCCCGACGCCATGGCACATGCCACGACGACATCCATCAAGAACAACAGGGCCAGAAGGGAGAAGACGATGAAGCTGGGCAAGGGACTACGTCTGTTCACCGCGCTGCTTGCGGTAACGGTGATGCAGGCTGCAGGAGCAGCGGACCCCGACAAGAAGGAGATCCGCTTCGGCGCCACCGCCGGCCCCTATGCCGACCAGATCCGCTACGGGGTCAAGCCGATCCTCGAACAGCAGGGCTACAAGGTCACCATCATCGAGTTCAGCGACTACGTCCAACCGAATCTGGCGCTGGCCGACGGCGCCATCGACGCCAATGCGTTCCAGCATGTGGTCTATCTGAAGAAATTCTCGAGCGACCGCAAGCTGGCGCTCTCCGAAATCGTCCAGGTTCCCACCGCGCCGATCGGCATCTATAGCCGCAAGCACAAGTCGCTGGCCGAGGTGAAGACCGGCGCCACCGTATCGCTGCCCAATGACCCCACCAACCTGGCGCGGGCCATCGCGATCCTGCAGCAGATCGGCTGGGTCACGCTCAAACCCGGCACTGATGCCGTGCGCGCCTCCGAGCGCGACATCGACGGCAACCCGCACAAGCTCAAGCTGATTCAACTGGAGGCAGCGCAGTTGCCGCGCTCGCTGGACGATGTGGACTATGCCTTCGTGAACGGGAATTTCGCGCTGGCCGCCGGCCTGAAACTCACCACCGCGCTGGCACTTGAAAAGATTCCGGACTACTACATGAACCTGGTCGCCGTCAGGACCAGCGATCTGAACCGGCCTTATGTCGCGGACATTCGCGAGGCCTATCGTTCACAGGCATTCAAGCAGGTCACGCAGCAACGTTTCGCGGGATTCGTTGCGCCGGCATATCAACGTTGATGTGGCACGTGTCGGGCTGGTCAGCCAGCCCGGCTCTTCAGGGATGCCTGGAGGCCGATCGTCAGGGATGACCTGCCGCTTTCGGCGTCCAGAGACGATAACCCGGATGTTTTTTGCCCGTTTCGTTACCTTCGGGGTCAGCCCGGCGGGGCTCGTACCGCCAGATTCTCGAAGCGTTCTCGGATCTGCCCCATGACATGCCAAGGTTCAAGAACGAGGTCCTGCGAACCGCGCTCGGCATCGTCGCCACGTATGGGCAGAAGTAACGCCGCCCTCTTGCCAACGGCCCGTGTCCGCCAGGCACGTAGCCATCTTCCCGTCACGCTACACAGGTAAAACGTCCCGGAGCATCAGGCCCTCGCCTACAGAAGGCGGGCCTGCGGATGGAAACAAGCGCGACCCGGCATAGCACCGGTCAAATGTATGCCAGCCAGTCATTGGCGCGTCATCGACGCCGCATAGCATCTCGCGCTTCGCAGTCCCCACAACACCCCGTGCCCAAGTCGCGCGATTCCATCCGAGCCAATCCATGCGTTTGCATTACACACTTCCAGCCGTGCTCCTCATGGCGCTACCCGCCCATGCCGAGCTGATCATCAGTGAGTACGTCGAGGGTACCTCGAACAACAAGGCCATCGAGATCTACAACCCCGATGCCACCGAGGCCGACCTGTCGCTCTACAAGATCGAGCAGTACAACAACGGCGTCACCGCGCCGAATGCCACATTCCAGCTCACCGGCAAGCTCGCGCCGGGGTCGGTCTACGTCATGGCGCACAGCACGCTGGCCGCGGTGCTCGGCTCCAAGGTCAATCAGGCCGTGACGTTCACGTTCAATGGCGACGACGCCCTCACGCTCACGCGCTCAGGTACCGTGGTGGACCATATCGGACAGGTCGGCTTCCAGCCGCCGTCAGGTTTCTGGGGCACGGCCACTGCCGGCACCAAGGACCACACGCTGCGCCGCAAGGCTTCGGTGACGCAGGGCGACACGGACATCACGGCGGCCTTCGATCCCGCGGTGCAGTGGGATTCGTTCAACGTTGACGACTTCTCGGACCTGGGCCTGTACAACGGCGCTGGCACCGTCACACCGCCGCCGGTCGCGGCAGTGTGTGGCGCACCGGCGACGCACCTCGCGGACGTCCAGGGCGCGACATCGACCTCGCCGCTGGCCGGCCAGAACGTCGAGATCGAGGCCGTGGTCACCGCCGACTACAGCGGCACCGGCGGTTTCAGCGGATTCTTCGTGCAGCAGCCCGACGCACAGCGCCGCAAACTGCCCGGTGTCTCCGAAGGTCTTTTCGTCTATGCGCCCGGCGTGACCGCGCGCGCCGGCGACCTGGTCCACCTGGTGGGCAAGGTCGAGGAGAAGTACGGTCAGACGCAACTGACGCTGGCTGCGAACGGCCTGGCAAGCTGCTCCAGCGGCAACAAGGTGACGGCAGTCGATGTCACGCTGCCGCTGGCTGACGCCAAGTCGCTGTCGGCCTATGAAGGGATGCTGGTGCGCCTGCCCCAGACGCTGACGGTCAGCGAAACCTACGAGCTTGGCCGCTATGGCAGCGTGCTGCTCAGCAACGGCCGCCTGCCGCTGCCGACCAACGTGGCCCCGGCCGCGAACGGCGCCGCCGCGCAAGCCGCCGCCAACGCGCTCAACCGCCTGGTACTGGACGACGGCTCCAACCTGCAGAACCCGGCTACGGTGCCCTACCCCGCCCCGGGCCTGTCCGCGGCCAATCCGGTGCGTGCCGGCTACACGGTCAGCGGCGTGCAGGGTGTGCTCGAGATCCGCTACAACGCCTGGCGCCTGCAGCCGGTACCGGGTGCCGCCGCCCCCGCGTTCAGCGCCGCCAGCAATCCGCGCACGGGCGCGCCCACGCGCCATGCCCAGGCTGACGTGCGCGTGGCCTCGTTCAACGTGCTGAACTACTTCAACGGCGACGGCAAGGGCGCCGGCTTCGACGACCCGAACAACCGTGGCGCCAAGTCGCAAGCCGAGTTCGAACGGCAGGAAGCCAAGATCGTTGCGGCCATCCGCGCGATCGACGCCGATGTGGTCGGCCTGATGGAAATCGAGAACGACGGCTACGGCGACCTGAGCGCCATCCGCCGCCTGACGAGCCAGCTCGGCGCTGACTGGCGCTACGTCGATCCGGGCCTGCCCAAGCTGGGCGGCGATGCGATCACCGTGGCGATCATCTACAACAGCCGCAACGTGGAACCGGTGGGCGTGCCCGCAACGCTGGCCATCGACGACAAGAACCGCCAGCCGCTGGCCCGCACGTTCCACCGCGTGGGCGGCACGCAGAACTTCACGGTCGTGGTGAACCACCTGAAGTCCAAGGGCTGCACCGGCGCCACCGGCAAGGACGCCGACCAGAACGACGGCCAGAGCTGCTGGAACCCCACCCGCCTGCGCGCGGCGGGCCTGATCGCAGACTGGCTGGCGACCTCTCCGACCGGCGTGGCCGACGTGGGCAAGCTGCTGATCGGTGACCTCAACAGCTACGCCAAGGAAGATCCGGTACTGCTGTTCGCCGAAAAGGGTTACGCCGACATGGTGGCGAAGTTCGTAGGCAAGGATGCGTACAGCTACGTGTTCGGCGGTGAATCGGGCTACATCGACCACGCACTGGCCACTTCCGCACTGGCAGATCGCGTGCGTGCCGTGCATGAATGGCACATCAACGCAGACGAGCCGATCGCGCTCGAATACTCGTTCGCGTACAAGAGCGCCGAGCAGCAACAGACGTTCTATGCGGCCGACCCCTACCGTTCGTCGGACCATGATCCGGTGCTGGTCGATCTGGCCTTGAACTCGCAGTCGACCGGTGGCGGCAGCGATGGCGCCAGTGGCACAGGCGGCAATGGTGGCTCCTCTGGCGGTACCTCGGGCACAGGTGGCACAGGTGGCACCAGCGGTACGGGTGGCTCCGGTGGTGCCGGTGGCTCCAGCGGATCGGCCGATTCCGGCAACTCCGGCGCCGGCTCGATGGACCCGTTCACGTGGCTGACGCTGGCCGCTGGCGTGGCAGCGCTGGCACGCCGCCGCTCGTGGCGCTCGTGGGCAGTCTGAACGCCCTGGCGCGCCGCTGGCCTGACTGGCGGTGGCGAAGCCCGGTCCATCCGGGCTTCCTCGCCGTCGCCCTGCTGATGCTCGCGCTGCAGGCGGGCGGCGCCACGATAGCCGATGCGTTGCGGTACGAACGCTCGGCCATCGCCAGCGGAGAAGTCTGGCGACTGGTGTCCGGCCACTTCGTGCATCTGGGCTGGACGCACTGCCTGCTTAACGTCGGGGGCGTGGTGGCGCTGGCGGCAATCCTGCCCGCGCCGCTGCGTGCGTGGCGCTGTTGCCTGCTGCTGGGCACGATCATTGGTCTGGCCCTGTTCGCCACCTTGCCCGCTCTGCAGCACTTTGCCGGCTTCTCCGGCGTCAACTACGGGCTGGCCGCGCTGGCGCTGCTGCCGCGTGCCCGCGCGGAAGCAACCGCCGCGCTGGTGCTCGGCGCGCTGATTGTCCGTGCGCTCTGGCAGTGGCTGGGCGGCGGGGACGCGGCGGACGCCGCATGGCTCGGCGCGCCACCGCTGGCCGCCGCCCATCTCGCCGGGCTGGCAAGTGGGGCAGCAATCCTCTTCCTGCCCCTGACGCGCCTGGACCGGCTGCCTGTCGGACCCGCCACCCGCTCAGAACTTGTGACGCAACCCCACCGCGATGCCGAACATTGAGCTCTGTCCGTTGGCCAGGGCATAGCTGTTGCCAAGCGACAGGCTGTTGGCATAGAAGATCGCGGCGGACTCCATCGCCAGACCCGCGTTCTTGGTGTAGGCCGCCGTCACGTAGACGTCGGTCCGCTTGGAGAACGCATAGTTGGAGATAGCCGAGATCTGCCACGGGTTGGCCAGGTGCGCATCGCCGAACTGGTTCTTGACGTTGTCGTAGTTGTACTCGAGCGTCAGCCCGATAGCCGTCGTGATCTGGTATGTCCCGCCAATCCAGTAGAAGTCATCGCGCAGGAACTCGGCCCCCTGCTGGTTCTTGTTCTGGCCCCACCGGTATCCCGCCATGACCTTCGCCGGCCCGATCGCGTAGCTGGCGCCGATCGTGGCCTTCTTGAAGGTGCCGGTGCCCGCGTTGGTCGGCTGCGCGGTGGGTGCGATGGTCGGATTGAACTGGTCGTAGCCCACCACCACGCCAAGTGGTCCGGTGGCATATACCAGTGCCGCGCCATAGGCCGTATCACGCCGGAACTGGCCCGGTACTTCGCCGTTGCCGCCGAGGATGAACGGGGCGCCCACGGTGGGCGGCAAGGCCAGGCCCGTACCGAACGAAAAATGCCCCAGCGCCGTGATCGGCCCGAAGCTGCCTGTGTACTTGATCGTGTTGTCCTCGCGGAAATTCGCGCCCGCCATGACCACGACGGGCTCGTACTGCGTCGCGTACGCGGCTGGCGCGAAGTTCGCCAGCGCTTCGAACATGGAGGTGTACTGCCGGCCCAGCGAAAGCTGGCCATAATCGCTCTGCAAGCCCACGAAAGCCTGCCGGCCAAACAGGCGACCGCTCTGCTGCGAGGTGCCGGTATCGAGGTTGAAGCCGCTCTCCAGCACGAAGACAGCCTTGAGGCCGCCGCCCAACCCTTCCGAGCCGCGCAGGCCCCAGCGCGAACCCGACACGCCGCCGGAATCCATGCGGAAGACGTTGTTCGACGGGCCAGGGTTGAAGCCATTCGCGGCGACCGGCACAGCGCCCAGATGGTTGGCGAACTCGAGGTTCGCATCGACGACGCCGTAGAGCGTCACGGTCGACTGGGCGTGCCCGACACTGGCGCCGGCGCATAGGATTGCCACTGCAAGATACTTCCGCTGCATCTTGAGCCCCTCCGCTTGTTGTTCTTCTTTATCCGGACAGCAAACGCCCCCCTCCACCGATGGCGCTCCCAGCCAGGATGGAATCTCTCCAGACAATCTTCCGGTACTGCCCACACTGCGGATGTTCGCCAGGCCACCGACGTGCCTGCCTGAACCAAGCGTATGTGTTGAACGCGCGTTTTGCCGAACTACTTCAACGCGCGTTGCGAAACCGCGACGATCGCGATGACACAGCACGCGCCCGCCAGCAACATCAGCAGATTGGCGGTGCCGATCAGCGTCGCCTGCTGGTCGATCAGCCGTGACAGGCGTGCCAGTTCGGCCGGGTCGATACCCTGCTGGAATTCAAACGGCGTCACGTGCGCAACCAGTTGCGTACGCGCGATCGCCTCGTCATATTGCAGCCACAGGCTGGCCAGCCCAGTCCCCGCCGCCGATGCGATCTGGCGCACGATATTCTTGAACTGATAGCCATGGGCGAAGTCGTCCACGCTGAACTCCGCCCACGTCAGGCCCGCCACCAGCATCAGCACGAAAGGCAGCGTCAGGTTCTGCAGCACAAGCACCGGCAGGATGACCTCAAGCGAGGCGCCGGGCATCATCCGTTGCGAGAGCAGCCACGCGGCCATGGCGAAGATCAGATAGCCCAGCGCGATATACCGCCGCGAGCCGGGCAGCGATGTGCCCCAGAACGTGAACGCAGCCGCCGCTGCGAAGCCCAGCAACGACGTGGTGGTGAGCACGGTGCCGGTGGTCTGGAAGGTGAACCCCATGCCGTTCTGCAGCATCGTGGAGATGACATAGGTCCACAGGCCGTTCAGCAGGTAATAGATGGCGTAGAACGACAGCCCGATCAGGAAGCGCCGCCCCAGCAGCAGCTTCGGGTTGAGCCACGGGTCCGGATGGCGGCGCAGATACACCATGCCCGCTGCGAAGAGCGCGATGCCGGCCATCGGCGTGAACGCCACCGAGGGCGAGTTCGCCAGTTCGTAGAACCGCAGGTCTCCCAGGCCATGCAGCAGCGTCAGCGCGCCCGCCCCGAACAGGATCACCGTCACCCAGTCCATCGCGTGATAGTCGACGTGCCACGGCGCCAGCGTGACCGTCAGCCGGGGGGGATAAGTGAGCACGACGAACAGCAGCGTGGCCAGCGCGATCCCCGCCTGGAGCACGAACACCATCTGCCATTCGGCGTTCTCGACCAGTTGCGCCGTGATCCACGGTGCCGCCGCCGGCAAACCCATGCTGCCGATATTGAATCCGATGAACAATGGCCGGCGCTCCTCGCGCGCGGCGGCAAGCTGGATGATGATGCGCGATGCCGCGAACAGCCCACCCGCGCCAAAGCCCTGCACCGCGCGGGCCAGCGCAAGCTCGAGCGGATTGCGGCTCAGCGCGCAAAGCGCCGCGCCGGCGGCGGCGATAACAAGCCCCGCCATGGTGAATCCACGGTAGCTGATGTCGTGCGCGAGACGCCGCAGCATCAGGTTGGCCACCACCGCGGCTGCCGCGTACGACGTCAGTGTCCAGAGAAAGTCCTCGGGGGATGCGTGCACGCCACCGCGAATGTGGGTGCCGGCCACGCCCATCATCGCGGACGCCCAGAAGTCGACCCCCGTCGAGCAGCCGAGGGCCAGGCCGATCATGTAGACCCGCACTGCGGACAACTCCGGATGCTGGCTCAGCAAGGGCTTGCTTGGCATGGGGGGCGACCACCGTTCTGACCGTTGGACGGATGGGGGCACTGGCCGGTCACGGCGCGCGGGGGGCGCGTCGGACGCGACGAAATCAGCATAGCAGATGCATACTGCCCGCACGCGGGCAAAACCGCGTGCCGCTATACTCCGTGGATCCCACGCCCTTGGCCGTTCATTCCGGCACATCAGACACCATGACGCCAGCCACTCCACCTATCGCAGTCGTTGGCGGGCAACCCGTGCCGAACGGCCATGCCGGGGCCACCTCCCGTAACGGCGCAAAGGTGCCGTTCGAGGCCGGCATCCGGTTGGCCGGTGTCGGCAAGTTTCAGTATCGCCTCTTCGTCATCTTCGGCCTGGTCTGGCTCGCCGATGCCATGCAGGTGCTGTCGATCGGCTTCAGCGCGCCGTCCATCGCCAAGACGTTCGGCATCACGATGCCCCAGGCGCTGCAGACCGGCACGCTCTTCTTCGTCGGGATGCTGGTGGGCGCGATCGTCTTCGGCCGCCTGGCCGACCGCATTGGCCGCCGCCCCGTGCTGATGATTGCCATCGTCATCGACGCGCTCTCCGGCATCGCATCGGCCTTCGCGCCAGAACTGTCCTGGCTGCTCGTGTTGCGCTTCCTGACGGGCGTCGGTGTCGGCGGCACCCTGCCGGTCGACTACACCATGATGGCCGAATTCCTGCCCAGCGACCGTCGCGGCCGCTGGCTGGTCCTGCTCGAATCGTTCTGGGCGATTGGCACGATCTGCCTGGCGGTACTGGCGCTCGTGGCGCTGTCCCATGGCGATCAGGCCTGGCGCGTCATCTTCCTGGTCACAGGCATTCCCGCGCTGATTGGCGTTGTCCTGCGCTTCTACATTCCGGAATCGCCGATGTACCTGAACCGTAGCGGGCGATCGGACGAGGCCCGCAAGGTACTGGAACGGGTGGCGAAAGCAAACGGCCGAAACGTCGAGATCCCGGCCCTGCAATCCGAAGTCGTCGCGCCGAAGTCGGTCTTCACGCTGTTCTCCGGAACGTTCCGCCGCCGCAGCTTCGCGCTATTTGCCGCGTGGGCGCTGATCTCGATCGCGTACTACGGTGTGTTCGTCTATCTGCCGATCAAGCTCGGCGCGGAGGGCTTCGCCTTCATGCGCGGGCAGGTCTTTCTGGTCGTCCTCGCCATCGTCCAGCTCCCCGGCTTCGCCTTGTCCGCGTACGGCGTCGAGCGCTGGGGCCGCAAACCCACGCTGATCGGATTTCTGCTGCTCAGCGCGGTCGGCTGCATGCTGTATAGCCTGGGCACGTCTCCCACGGTCGTGGTCGGCTCCACGTTGCTGATGAGCTTCGCGCTGCTGGGTACCTGGGGCGCGCTGTATGCGTTCACACCAGAGGTCTACCCGACCGATCTGAGAGCCACTGGAATGGGCGCGGCCGGTGCGGTGGCACGTTTCGGCGGCCTGTTCGCACCCGCGATCATCGCGCCAGTGATGGCCACGCATTTCACCCTGGCCCTCGCGTTGATCTCCAGCATGTTGCTGGCCGGCGCCTTCGCCATCGGCATCGTCAACGTGGAATCGAAGGACCGCGCGCTCGATTGAGCAGGGCCGACGGCGGGTCCCTGACTGAACCGGACAGACCCTTCCTCGGCCAATCTACCCCAGCATTGATGTCGGTCTGCTTGCCGCCCTGACCGACCGCCTCCCATGGCATGCCGTCCCCGCTGACCGCGACGGCGCCCTTCGCCATAGGGATAAATCCTCCCCCCTCTTGCTCCACATTGGCAGGACGCCCCACCCCTCCCGGAGGGGGTTCCGCCTCGGGCTGCGCGATCTAATGCGCATCAGCCCACCTCCATGTGCTGCCAGGCACCGGCAAACGGTGGGCGATCACAACACAAGACCAATACGGAGAAGACAGAGCATGAGGAAGCAGGCTTTCGCGCTGGCGGCTCTCGCCGCGGCCAGTGTCACAGCACACGCGCAATCGAGCGTCACGCTTTACGGAGTCATCGACGGGTCGATCGAGTACGTCAATCGCGTGGCGTCGTCCGCCGCCACGCCCAACCAGGGCGGCAGCCGCTTCGGCATGCCCAGCGTGGGCGGCCTGTCGGCGTCGCGCTGGGGCCTGCGCGGCGTCGAGGATCTGGGCGGCGGCAACCAGGCGCTGTTCGTGCTGGAGTCCGGCTTTCAGTGGGACACCGGCGCGCTGCAAAGCGCCCCTTTGTTCAACCGCCAGTCGTACCTCGGCATCCAGAACGCCACCGTCGGCAAGTTCTCGTTCGGCCGTCAGTACACGTCGTTCTTCGACGGCATGGCCAACTTCGCCCCGCTTCGCTTTGCGGCCACCTATGAGCCGGGCATCTGGTGGATGGGCCTGAACTACCGCGAAGACAACATGGTCAAGTACACGGGCCAGTTCGGACCGTTCCAGGCCGTGGCGCACTTCTCGTTCGGCACCGGCGTGGCCGTGCAGAACGCCACCATCCTGCTAGCCAATGGCGGCGCCGGCGAAGTACCGGGGCACTTCTCCGACAACACCGGCTACGGCGGCTCGCTGATGTACCTGAGCAACGGACTGGGATTCTCCCTCGCGGCGGATGAATGGCGTCCGGCAGCGGTCACCGGCCAGCCGGGCAAGATGACCAAGCTCGGTGCGGCGGCCCTCTACAACACCGGGCCGCTCAAGTTCACGGCCGGCTATCGCTACAACAAGGGAGAGTTCTCGAACGGCGGCACGCTGCTGCGTGACGACTACTGGTGGGCAGGCGTGAACTATCAGGCCACGCCGGCACTGGGACTGTCCCTGGCCTACTACTTCGCCAACGTCAAACAAGCCAGCGCGGCGGCGAACACCCCGACAAGCAATCCGCCCAACATGCATCAGGTCAGCTTCATCGCCGACTACAACTTCAGCAAGCGCACGGACGTCTATCTGTCGGCCGGCTGGGCGCACAACGGTGGCCTCAGCTTCGACGGCGCCGCCACGGCCTATGCCTTCAAGTATCCGACCATGACCGGACAGCAGAACATGATCGGGGTGACGGTAGGCATCCGGCAGATCTTCTGACCAAGAACCCTGTTCCTTGTCTCAGCCCTTGCGGTGGCCGGCAGCGGCCACCGTTCTTTTTTGGGGCTCTTCGTCGATTTGCGGGGCCTGGGAATTGACTCAGAACGACCCACAAGGGACGGTCGCAATTCTCCAAGGCGGCCATTCGCCAACGGTGCAAATATCCGACGATGCCTGGCCATATTCGCAGTCGCTTTCGGCCATGCTCAATTACTGCGGTACGTCCATCTGTGCATTTTCAAGCTCGACATGCGCTTCGTCGACTTTGCGTTGACGATCGGCGATTTTCTTCGCGCTCTTGCCGTTGGCCTTTGCTTCCTGCAGGTCACGCTCGCGTTCAGCCAGCTTCTTTTGCGCCGCGACCACCTTGCGTTGTGCGTCGCTGCGCAGCACAGCATCGGTGCAATTGGCATTCATTTGAGCAAGCGCTGCTTCGAGGCCATCTACGCGCTTCGCATTGCCGTGTGCTTTCGCGTAAGTGATTTCTCGCTCTATCGACTGGCGCTTCGCATCGCAACCGTCAGTTTGAGCGGCGCATACCATCGGGGAAAGGACCATGCCGAGCAAAAATGCTTTGATCGCGATATTCATGAGAGGCCTCGTAGTAGCGGAGCGTGTTCGTCGACTGTGCGTTCGGCAGAGATTATAGAGCGCTCGCAATTGGCTGCCCTGTCCGATCCCGTTCCTGACGAACAGTCCCCTGAATTGCCGACGACCCGGATTCACCTGGTTACGTTTTGTGAACAGACTACCTCCAAGCATAAGCGCAACTGGTCGCTCTCAATCGCCGCTCGCTAAGGCCTATATGGATCACGGCTGAGTTCGGGCAGAGCAGCGACTAAACCGTTGTTCGACAACGCTGGTCCCCCACTGGGTCCCCTCTGATTCGCTGGTCAATTGAAAACCAAATGATTCGTATAGGTGGCGCGCTGCATCCAGACCCTTGAACGTCCAAAGGTAGGTCTCACTAAATCGCTCGTCGACAAATCTCATCGCGCGCGACATCAATTGCCGCCCGACACCGGAACCACGCAACGAATCGTCCACGATAAACCATCGCAAATGAGCGATACCCGTTTCATCATCCCCATCGATTGCCACAGAGGCGAGAGAGCGACCATTTTCGGCGTAGAGCCATAGCGCCTTGCCATGGGCTGGCAATGTGCCAGCGAACTCGGCAAGTTCTGTCGCCACCTTCTGCTCGAAGAACGCGCCGAAGCCCCAGTGCTCTGCGTAAAACCGGGCGTGCAAGCTTGCTATGTCACCGATGCAGCCGGGTTGATAGCCCTCCTGAATCTGTGTGGCTATGACGCGTCCGAGGGCCGCTTCGGTTGAGTTGTCTTGCGCAAGCGCGTCGGCGTACAGCGCGAGAGAGCGAACCAGGAGTTGCTGGTCGGCAGGAACCATACGTCGAAGCGCACTGGACACCTGATCTGTCGCGAACCGGTCAATTTTTCTCCGGAGCTTCTGCCCTGCCTCTGTTAAATACAGCTCGGACGAGCGCGCATCCTCGTTTGCGACCTTGCGGTTCACGAGCCCGCCAGCCTCCAGTTTCGCAACCTGTCGACTTGTGTTTGATTTGTCGAGGCGCAAGATGTTGCCTAAGTCCTTTGCACTGATCCCTGGCGTTGCCCCGATTTCGATGATCGCGTGAACAGCCGAAGGCGCAAGATCACTGTCAGCCAAGGTCGTTCGCATGAAGCCTAATTCGCGAACCAGTTTTCGGGAAAAGTCCCGGAGCTCGAGAATCGTTGTGTCTCGGGATTTAGCAGGAAGATCAACAAGGTCCATGTGCGGGCTCAAACAAGTTGCGCATCGCAACCAACATAGTTGCGATGCACAACTATGTCAAGGTCCGTCTTATTATGATGTTGAGTTGTGGTGCGTTATTGCTCACCGAAACCGTACCCGCCCTCGCCTTATCCTGAGTCCGCCCATTCGGCATCCAGCAGTTTCATCTTCTCCAGGCTCTTCGGCCGATAGTGCAGCACGCGTGAGTCACGTGGTCCGCCGAGAAATCCTTGAGAAGCCGTTACCTCGCGCGGATGGCAAGGCCAAGGCTAAGGACATGCGTCTCTCCGCACGCCGGCGCGATGCCGACGCTGCCGCTCACTCGTCTTCCGCCTTGCTCATCACCACATTTGGCACTGACGCAGCGGGAGCGGTCACGAACGCCGTCTGGCGCGGCTTGTCGATGCTGTAGCGCAGGCGACCCGTCTCGATATAGAAGCGCAGGTTGCGATTTCTCATCAGATAGAACAGTCCGACGAGCGCCGCGGCAAAACCCGAAGCCGCCCCAACGCCCAGCGCCCAGCGCGGACCAAAGCGGTCCGCCACCCACCCCACCACTGGCGCGCCAAGCGGCGTGGTGCCCAGCGCAATGGCCAGCAGGATGGCGATTACCCGGCCACGCATCGCCGGCTCAGTCGAGATCTGCACGAGGCTGTTGGTGGACGTGGTGAACGTCTGTGTCGATGCACCGATCACCGCCAGCGTCAGGCCGAACAACACCGCATTCGGCATCAATGCGCCAAACATGCAGCCGACGCCAAAGATGGTTGCGGCACCGACCAGGATCGCCATGCGCGGCCGTGCCCGGCGCGCGGCCAGCAGCGTGCCGGTAACGGAGCCTATCGCCATGGTCGAACTCAGCAAGCCGTACTGTCCCGCGCCGGCATGAAACGCACTGACCGACATGGTCGAAATGAAGATCGGGAAGTTCAGGCCGAAGGTGCCGATCAGGAACAACATGAACAGCGCCGCCTTCAGGTCGGGGCGCTTCCACACGTACCTGAAACCTTCCAGAAAGCTGCCGCGCGAGCGCTGCGCGGGCGGCTTCAGGTGCAGCTCGTGCTGACGCAGCATGCGCAGCGCGCCGATCACCGGGACGAACGACAGCGCGTTGATCAGGAATACCCATCCCGTGCCGATCGATGCAATGAGCAGACCCGTGATCGCAGGGCCAATCATCCGGGCCCCATTGAACGAGGTGGAGTTCAGCGCAACGGCATTGGGAAGGTCCTCCTCGCCGACCAGATCGGAGACGAAGGTCTGCCGCGCGGGGGCGTCGAACGCGGTGACGCACCCGAGCAGCAATGCGAACACGTAGACATGCCACAGACGTACCAGGCCAGTGACGGTCATCAGGCCCAGCCCAAGCGCCAGCAAACCCATGGCTGTCTGTGTGATGAACAGCAGTTTGCGGCGGTTGAAGTGGTCGGCCGCATAGCCGGTGAGCGGCAACAACAGCATCTGGGGGCCGAACTGCAGCGACATCACGATCCCGACGGCAGTCGCATTGTGATGCGTGAGTTCGGTAAGCACGAGCCAGTCCTGCGCCGTGCGCTGCATCCACGTGCCGATGTTGGACACGATCGCGCCACTCGCCCACACCCGGTAGTTGAAGTTGCGCAGCGAACGGAATGTACGAGCCACGGACGTGTTCCCTATGGATCTATCGTATTGACGTTACGGCGCGACCAGCCGCTTGAGAAGCTCGACGCCGGTTGCGAGTTGCTGCTGTTCGGCAGCGGTGAAACGACTCTGGATGGCACGGTAGAGCCAGTCCTCGCGCGCCGCGCGGCTGGCTTTGACTTTCTGGCGGAAGGCAGGGGTCAGCGAGAGAACAGTTTGCCGGCCGTCGTTCGGATCGGGCGCGCCGCTGACGGCACCCGCCGCCTTCAGGACTGTCAGCGTCTCGCCCATGGATTGCGGACGCACATCCAGAGCGCGGGCGAGTCCGGCAACCGTTGCCGGGCCATCGCGCTCGAGCAGATGCAGCACCTGGATCTGCGAAGGCGTGAAATCACCGGCCCTCGCCTCTTCGCGCAACCTTCGGCGCAGCGTGCCAATCAGGGCGCGCAGGTCTTCGGCCGTGGCGTGCGCCAAAGCGTCACTTGCTGAAGGAGGGCTCTTGCTCATGGCATGCAATTAGAAAGGTTACCTTGCAAGGTTACCTTCCTATCTGGAACAGGTCAAATCGCGCCTCAGGCAGCCAGAAATGGGACATCAACTGCCATGCAGAACGCCAGCGCGCGCAATGCCCCGGAAAGACCAGCAAGGGCGAATACCGAACGTTTTGTTGGGCCCATGCACCTAGACTGAGCGGTCCGGTCAGGCTAGGATTTTCCGAAAATTACCCACTTGAAGAGGAGGAGACGATGCTGGCTGTTGTTGCGCAGATCAAAGTGAAACCTGGTGCCGAGGCCGAGTTCGAAAAGGTTGCAGCCGAACTGGTGGCGGCATCCCGGCAGGAGGAAGGATGCCTTGAGTACACGCTCTGGCGGACCGCTGAAACCGGACTTTACGCATTCACCGAGAAATATCGCGATGCGGATGCGGTCGACGCGCATCGGAAATCGGAGCACTTCCGCTCCATCGGCAAAGCAATGGGCGCGTTCATGGATGGCCCGCCCAACGTGCTGCGCCTGTCCGCAATCTGATCGCCTACGTTCCGGCGAGCGTCCATGATTGCGTCGACGACCCGACACCAGGGTCGTCGCCATCCCGGATGAAACTCCTGAGGCTCCGCGCCGTCCAATGCTTTTTGGAAGACATCGGACAATCATCATGCATCGGGTAGTTTTCAGCGCAATTGGACTGGTACTCCTGCTTGGCGCCATTCAGGGATGCGCGTCGTCAAGCGCCCCGGGAGGCCGGGAATCAAGCGTCACCGTGTACGGCACCGTGGATGCCGGCGTGAGCGTGACGCGCGACAAGTGACCCCTGCGCGTGCCGAATCAGGCACGCCCCTCAGTGACCAAGGAAGGCTGGGCCAGCAACGCCAAGGCATCGGTGAGCGAAAGCACCGTCGTACGCGATTCGAATGCCGTTGCGAATAGATGATCGTGGACGACCGGATCCGGGTCGTAGCAGCAGTCCTTCACCGTGAGCAGGCGGAAGTCCGCATCGCTCGCATGCGCCACCGACGACAGCACCACCCCCGTCGACGCAATGCCAACCATGATCAGCGTGTCGATCCCCCGGGCGGAAAGCCGCACCTCCAGGTCGGTGCCGAAGAACACGCTGGCGCGATGCGCGAGGATCAGCGGTTCGTCGGCCCGCTGGCCGAGTTCCGGCGAGATCTGGTCATTGACGAACAGGCCAAGCTGCTTGATGACCTGCCCGTTCCGGTTCAACGGACTGACTTCCGGATACCCCGCGCTGAAATGAATCTTGGCGAAATAGACGCCGACGCCCACCGCTCGCGCGGCATCGCACAGCCTGCGTGTATTCGACAGCAGAACCGGCGCGACGGACGGGAACAACTCCAGAATATCGGTCTGGTAATGCATGACCACCAGCGCGGTTCGCGCAGGCTCGATTACCGGAATCTGCATGATCATCCTTTCTGGCCTCGGGTTGATGGCAAACCGCTTCGATGCTGTGCCCGTCGGGACCAATGACGAACGCCGCTTGTTAGTTCGCGTGGTAGTTCGCGTAGTGGTTCGCATGGTAGCGCGGGCGCGGACCAGGGGTACCGTTGTCCTTGCTGCCAGCGCCCTATGCGGCGCGATTCATCGCTGACGCCGAATTTGACGTGATCAAGCATTGGCGCTCCTGAGGCGTCTGGGCCGTCGCGAAACTCTGCGTACTGTATCCCATCAAGGCCGAGCAACGATGTGCGCCGTGCGCCTGCCGTGCGCCTGCCGTGCGCCTGCCGTACGTCAGTTGCGCTCTCTGCGGTCCATCGTCGGAATCGTCTGACGCACCTTTCGGAACCGCCCTTCTGCTTCCCTCCCCCACCGCGAACCTAACCTTGATGCATGGGCGCACAGCCCTGCCCCCGCCGCCGGGCAGCAACGGGAGGGCCCGGCGGGTCCGATTGAATCCACTTTGAACAGGAGCTCGAACGTGATGAGTAAATGGCTCTCGGCAGTAGTGTGTTCGATGCTTGTTGCCACGCCCGCAGGCATGGCACTGGCGCAAGCCCCGGCAGGATCGAAGGCCGATCACGAAGCTGCAATCAAGCAGGCGGATGCCGACTACAAGGCAGCATCCGCGAGATGTGACGGCATGAAGGACAACGCGAAGGACGTGTGCAAGCTGGAGGCCAAGCGAGATCGCGACGTGGCCAGGGCTGACGCGGATGCGCGTCACGAAGGTACCGAAAAGGCCCACGCCAAGGCCATGAAAACCAAGGCCGATCGAGACTACGACGTGGCCAAGGAAATGTGTGACGACAGAAAGGGCAACGAAAAGGACGTCTGCGTGAAGGATGCCAAGGCCGCGCATGAGAGGGCCTTGGGCTCCGCGAAGATCGAGAAGGCCGCAGCCACCGGCAGCCCCGAGGAAGTCGCGCAAGCGCGCCGTGCTGCCCAGAAGGACAACCTTGACGCGGCATACGAGGCTCGCAAGGAACGTTGCGATGCGATGTCCGGCGACGCCCGGAGCCAGTGCCAGGCCGATGTCGCCGCCAAGTTCGGCAAGTAATCAACCGTCAATCATCACCTCCGCCAATTGCTGGCGTGCTCCCCCGGGCGGCGTCCGTATGTCCGCCTCAGGGGACTTCACTCAAGGAGTCAGATATGAACTGGGATCAGATCGAAGGCAAGTGGGAACAGGCCAAGGGCAAGGTCAAGGAACAGTGGGGCAAGCTCACTGACAGCGACATCACGCAGATCCGCGGCAAGCGAGACCAGCTTCTCGGCCGCATCCAGGAACGTTATGGCTGCACCAAGGAAAAGGCCGAGGATGAGCTGAAGGCATGGGAGCGTGACGTCCACTGGTAACCCATCGCTTGCAAGAAAGAAAGGCGTGCCACCCGGGCACGCCTGTTTCCGGGAGTCACCATGACCATGGTTACCAGTGCGGGACCCCTCATATCGTTGATCGCCGGCATCCTCATTCTGATCATGCCGCGACTGCTCAACTACATCGTCGCCATCTACCTCATCGTGATCGGTCTGCTTGGGTTGTTCGGCGGGCATCTACGCTGACGGCACCGCAGGCAACGTTGCCACTCCCGGAGCGGGAGATGGCCGGACACGTCAGCCGCGCAAATACGCCACGGCCCCCGACCCGGCCACGCGCCCGCTCGCGAAGCAGGCCGTCAGCAGATAGCCGCCGGTCGGCGCTTCCCAGTCCAGCATCTCCCCCGCGCAAAACAGGCCCGGCGATGCGGTCAGCATCAGTCGGTCATCCATCGCCTCGAAGCGGACACCGCCCGCCGTGCTGATGACTTCGTCGATCGGCCGCGCGCGAACGAGCCGCAGCGGCAATGCCTTGATGGCCGCCGCCAGCGCCACGGGGTCGTGCATCGCCTCCTTCGTCAGGACCTCACGCAACATGCGCGCCTTGACGCCGGTAATACCCAGCCGGCTCTGCAGATGGCTCGATACCGAACGCGAGCCGCGCGGCCGGCTCACTTCGGCTGCGACTTCCTCAGGAGAGCGTCCCGGCGCCAGGTCCACCGTGATGACCGCGAACCCGTGCGTCTCGATCAGATCGCGAATCGGCGCGGACAGCGCGTATACCAGACTGCCTTCGATACCGGTCTCGCTGATGACGAATTCGCCCTGCCGCTGCAATGCCGTGCCATCGACCGTCGTGACGCCAATGGCCACCGACTTCACCGGCTCGCCCGCATGTTGCGCGCGGAACACTTCGCTCCACGCGATATCGAAGCCGCAGTTGGCGGGCCGCAGCGGCGCCACGTCAACGCCGCGCGCCGCCAGCATCGGCAGCCATGCGCCATCGGAACCGAGACGCGCCCAGCTACCGCCGCCGAGCGCGAGCACAACCGCACGTGCCGCCACCTCGACCTCGCCGTCCCGCGTGGCAAAGCGCAGCACATGCCAGCCGTCGATGGGCGCGCCGAAACCGATCCAGCGGTGCCGCACGTGAATGCGCACCCCGGACTCGCGCAAGCGATGGAGCCATGCCCGCAACAGCGGCGCGGCTTTCATGTCAGTGGGAAATACGCGCCCCGAACTGCCGACAAAAGTGTCGATGCCCAGCCCGTGCACCCAGGCACGCAGTTTGTCGGCGTCGAAGCTGTCAAGCAGCGGCCCGATCCGGTCCGCGCGTGCGCCATAGCGGCGCAGGAAGGCATCCGCCGCCTCGGAGTGGGTGATGTTCATCCCGCCCTTGCCGGCCATCAGGAACTTGCGACCGACCGATGGCATGGCGTCGTAGACGTCCACCGGCAGGCCTTGCCCGGCCAGCATCTCGGCGGCCATGAGACCGGCAGGTCCTCCGCCAATAACAATGGCGCCATCGTGGCGGATGGGTTCTTGGGCAGGCACAGCGGGCATGGAATCGTGGATGGCGGAGGGCTGGCGAATTATAAGCGTTGCCACGCCGGTGGCGATCCTTCCACTCTCGCCGAATGCTCCCGGGCTGTGATACCGTCGATTCCCTTCGTCCGCCGCACAATCCCGTCAGGCATCACATGGACAGTCCAACACTCACGTTCGCCGATCAGCAAGCATGGGAAGTCTGGCTCGAAGCCAATGGAGGCTCCGCATCCGGCGTCTGGCTTCGCATCGCCAAGCGATCGGCCGGGGAAGCCACGGTGTCCTATGCGCAGGCGATTGAAAGCGCCCTTTGCCATGGGTGGATCGACGGGCAGAAGCAGACCGAGAGCGAACACTACTGGCTCCAGCGCTTTACGCCGAGGACGGCAAAGAGTATCTGGTCCAGGATCAACAAGGAAAAGGCCGAAGCGCTGATCGCCGCCGGGCGAATGCGTCCAGCCGGGTTTCGTGCCGTCGAGCAGGCCAGACGCGACGGACGCTGGGAGGCCGCCTATGCATCCCCGAGCAAGGCGACCGTGCCCGACGATCTGCAGCAGGCCCTCGACGCCAACCCCAAGGCCAGGAAATTCTTCGCCACCCTGAACAGCCAGAACCGCTTCGCCATTCTGTTCAGAATCCAGAACGTGAAGAAAGCCGAAACGCGCGCCAGAAAGATTGCCCAGTTCATCGAGATGCTGAACAAGGGGGAGAAGATCCATCCCTAAACCCGACGGCGGCACCAGGGCAACGCTAGGTCAGCGCCCGCAATCCCTGCAACACCGTCGGCACCAGTTCGGACACCGTGGGGTGGATATGCACCGCGCGGCTGATGGTCGTATAGGGAGCCCCGGCGTACATCACGTCGAGCAGTGAGTGCACCACCTCGTCACCGTTCAGGCCGAGGATCGCAGCGCCCAGCAACAGCCGCGTGTCGGCGTCGACGAGTATCTTCATAAAGCCCTGGCTTTCGCCCTTCTCCACGGCCCGCCCGACACGGCTCATGGGCCGCGTGCCCACCAGCACCTTGCGCCCTGACTGCCGCGCTTCCCGCTCCGTCATGCCGATGCGGCCCAACGGCGGGTCGGTAAACAAGGCATAGGCCGGGATGCGATCCGTCACCGCGCGCGGATCGTTATCGAGCAGATTGGCCGCGACGATCTCATAGTCGTTGTAGGACGTATGCGTGAAAGCGCCCCGGCCGTTGCAGTCGCCAAGCGCCCAGATGCCGGGGACGCTGGTGCGCAGTTGATCGTCCACCTTGATGTAGCCCCGGGCATCCGTCTCGATACCTGCCGTGTCGAGCCCCAGATCGTCCGTATTGGGCACGCGCCCGACGGCCATCAACAGGTGCGAGCCGTGAACTTCAGGCGCCCCGCCCGCGCAATCGAGCCCGACGGCAATATGGTCGCCGTCCTTGCGCGCGCTCAGGCAGTTGGCGTCGAGCCGAACCTCGATGCCCTCGCGTTCGAGAATCTCCCGCACGGCTTGCGACACGTCCTCGTCTTCCCGCTGAATCAGTCTCGGGCCTTTTTCGACGATGGTCACCCTGGCCCCAAACCGCCGGTACATCTGGCCGAATTCAAGGCCGATGTAGCTGCCGCCAACGATGATCAGATGCTCCGGCAGGAAATCGACTTCCATCATGCTTGAATTGGTCAGGTATGACACCTGATCCAGCCCTGGCATCGGTGGAATCAGCGCCCGGCCGCCGACGTTGATGAAGATCTGGTCGGCCTCCAGCAACTCCCCGTTGACTCGCACGCCGCGCGCGTGCTCGAAGCGGGCGTGCCCCTGATGGACTGTGACGTTGTCCAGCCCGCGCATCCACTGCTCCACGCCCTGGCTGGACCTGCCCGAGATTTCGTCCTTGCGTGCCTTTACCTGCCTCATGTCGACCGCGACCGGCCCACCGATGGTCACGCCATACTCGGCAGCCCGCCGCGCCAGTTGGGCGGCGTACGCACTCGCGATCAGCGCCTTGGTGGGGATGCAGCCGGTGTTCACGCAGGTACCGCCAAACCGCCCGCGCTCGATAACCGCCAGCTTCATGCCCGCGCCGGCCAGCCGCGCCGCGAGTGCGGGGCCTGCCTGTCCGGTGCCGATGATGATCGCGTCGAATCTCTGAGCCATCACGATTCTCCTTGCCGGGTACCGTGCTCGCCACCGGGCGAGCCACGAAGATGGGCGCGTCCGCGACATCACCCGGGCCGCCAGCGCCAGGACGGCGCCTGCCCGATGTTTTCCGGAAGCCAGATCCGAGCATAGTGGACGATCCCGACGTTCGCCGGCCGCGTTGCAGCGAACACGTGCCGCCCGCTTCCGGGTTTCCCCTCAATCTTGGGTATGAAGCGCGGTGCGACAATCCAGCCTGATCGCCCGAAGCAGGCGTCGCGGCGAGGCAATGATCGCAGGCCAACCCAAGGGAGAAGAATATGCGTCGTCTTGCCGTTTTTTCCGCCGTACCGGTCGCTTTTGCTTGCGGCTATCTTGTCGCCCACATCGACTTGCCGCATGCCCACGCCCAAACCCCGCCGGCCGCGCTGGCGCCCCTGATCGTCAACCTGGCGGCCATGAGCGACGAAGCCATCGGCCCGCAAGTGCCCAACATGGGCACCCTGCGCACCAAGGGGCTGGTCAACACGCCTTCCGGAACCATCGCCGTGCAGTCGGGCAATGTCCCCAAGCACTACCACAACAGCGCCGACGAGATTCAGTACATCATCTCGGGCAAGGGCGTCTTCTGGCTGGGCGATGAAAAGCGCGAGGTCGGTCCCGGTGACCTGATCGTGATTCCCAAAGGCACCGCGCATGCGGGCACGATCGCTTCCAGCGGCGAGTTCAAGTCATTGGCCATCAAGCTGCCGCCTCAGGCCGCCGGCGATACCCATCTGCTGCCCTGATTGCTGGCTTGAATCCGCGGCCGCCTGGCGGCCCTGACCCCGCATCCTGCCGGCGCCGCATGTGCGGCGCCGCTCATATCTGGCCCTCCAGGCCATTGTCCGGCAAGGCAACTCCCCATAAATTCCCGGAGGAGACCTATGCCGCTTTCCTGGAGCCGCCAGCACATGATTCGCGACCTGATCGAGTCCACCCCCGCCCCGGGCGATCGTGCCGACGTATGCATCGTCGGCGCCGGCGCGGCCGGCATCCTGCTTGCCGTGGAACTGGCCCGCCATGGCCGGCGCGTGGTGATGCTGGAAGGCGGCGGCGAAGACATCGAGCAGGCCTCGCAGGACACCTATCGCAGCGAGATCGCCGGCCTTCGCCACCATGGCATCCACGATGGCCGCTTTCGCGCCATCGGCGGCTCCACCACGCGATGGGGTGGCCAGATCCTGGAGTTCGATGCCATCGACTTCGAGCAGCGCCCCTGGGTGGAAGGGAGCGGCTGGCCCATCTCCAAGCGGGAACTGGCCCCGTACTATCAGCGCGCGATCGAACTGGAAGGACTCGCCAGCGCATCGCTTGAAGACGCGACCGTCTGGCGCGAACTGGGACTGGCGCAACCGGTGTTCTCGAATCTCGACACGTTCCTGACCCGCTGGTGCCCAGAAACCAACTTCTCGAACCTCCACGCCAGTACCCTGCGTAATCATCCACTGGTGACCGTGTGGCTACATGCCAATGCCGTGTCCCCCATCGTGGAAGGCACCCATGTTCGCAGCGTTCGGTGCAGAACACTGGAAGGCAAGGAAACCACGTTCCGCGCGGACCGCTTCGTCTGGTGCATGCGTGGCATCGAAAGCTCGCGGTTCTTCCTGCAGCCGGAGCTGGCGCAGATGCCGTGGCAACGCAACGCACTGCTGGGCAGGCATTTCCAGGACCACGTGGTCTGGCATACATGGCTCGACGTGACGAACCGGCGCAAGTTCCTGGATGTGTTCGGCAACGTGTTCAGCCGGGGCTACAAGTACCAGCCCAAGATCCGGCTGTCGCGCTCGCTGCAGCAGCGCTACCGCACGCTTAACGTCGCCGCGCAGATCTCCTTTGAAAGCGAGTCCGGCGAGATCCAGACGCAGATCAAGACAACGGCCAAGAAGCTGTTGCGCGGCCGCGTGGGCGATGTCACGGGCGGCGAGATTGGCCGGCTCGTCCGCCATGCGCCCCTGCTGGCGCGTCAGAGCTGGAGCTACGCGGTGGCGCGGCGCGCGTACGTGCCGCCGGACGCCCGCATCGGGCTGCAGATCCAGTGCGAGCAGTCGCCACGCGCGGACAGCGCGATCCGCCTGTCGGACTCGCGCGACCGCCTGGGCCTCTGCCGCACAAGGCTCGACTGGCGCATCTCCGATCACGAGGTGGATACGATCCGGGCCTTCGCGAAGGTCGCGCAAGACTCGCTGGCGGGCATCGCGCGCGTGTCTGACCCGAGTCTGTCAGAGGCGCCCGATGACAGTATCCGGGCCACCTGCGACGACATGAACCATCACATGGGCGGGATGCGCATGTCGTCCAGCGCCCGTGACGGCATCGTCGACCTCGACCTCAAGCTGCATGGCATGGACAACGGCTATGTGTGCTCCGGCGCGGTATTCCCGACCTCGAGTTTTTCCAACCCGACGCACACCGTACTGGCGCTGGCCGTACGGCTGGCCGAGCATATCGGGCGTCGCTGACATGGATCTGGCGTCTCCATCACGCCACCGCAACCCATCAACCCCCAAGGACTTGCCGATGGAAATCATCCCGTTCGCCAACACCGGCCGCCAGACCACCCGGCTCGGCTTTGGCGGCTCAGGCATCATGGGCGCGCTGGACCGCCGCCAGTCGCTGTCCATGCTCCGGGCGGCCTACGACGCCGGTGTCCGTCATTTCGATACGGCGCCGATGTATGGCTATGGCGAGGCCGAAAGCTGCCTCGGCGAATTCCTGCGGGAGGTGCGCGGCCAGGTGACCATCACGACCAAGTTCGGCATCCCGCCGCCGGACAGCAACGCCGTCACGCGCCTGGCGCGCGTGGTAGCGCGGCCGGTGCTGCAGACGTTTCCGGGCCTCAAGCAGGTGCTGCGCAAGACCGTGATACCGATACCTGGCACCTCCCTCTCTCCAGTCACCCCCTCCGAACCGAATCCCATCTTCACCGCACGCCAGGCGCGTGAATCGCTGGAAGCCAGCCTCGCCACCCTCGGCACCGACCATATTGACCTGTGGCTGCTGCATGAAGTCACCGCCCAAGACCTGACGGCGCGCGACGGCAACCACGAACTCCTGCGTGTGATGGAAGACGCCGTGCGCGACGGCAAGATCGGCGCGTTCGGCGCTGGCTCCCATCGCGACCAGATTCCCGAACTCGTCCGCACCCAACCCGACTTCTGCCGCGTGGCGCAGTTCGAATGGTCGGTATTCGATCCAGCCATCCCCGATACGCCCTATCCGCGTATCCATCACCGGGCGCTGAGCCAGCACCTGCCGTTGCTTGTGGCGTGGCTGCAGGCCAGTCCGGCCACCTGCCTGCGCTGGTCCATCGAGGTCGGCGCCGATCTCGCCAATGCCCGCGTGCTGGCGCAACTCATGCTCAAGGCCGCGCTGGTCATGAACCCGGCCAGCGTGATCCTGTTCTCGTCGAAGCGACCGGAACACATCCTGGCGAATATCGACGCAGCCGAAGACACGACACTGGACCAACCGGCACGCCGGCTTCACGCGCTATTCCAGCGGGAGCGCCCGCCTATCCCCGCCCTGGGCGCCTGATCCCGTCTTGATTCCCCAATCCGCACCCTGATCCGCACCCTGATCCGCTCCCAGATCCGCTCCCAGATCCACTCTCTGATCGGCTCCCTGATCCAGAGCTAGGTCTTTCCCCTAGGGTCCACGCCTCGCCCGCCGGCCCGGCTTCGCTGCTCCCGCGACCGCTCCCGCCACCACATCAAGGCTAGCGGCCCAAGTGCCTGCTTTGCCACTTGTGACACCCCCTCCATTCCCCCACCCACCCAACCCCATTTGGGTGGCTGTTCTCTTGAACGCAATTTGATGTACTGCGCACCGGCCATGAGCTTTTCGCGCGTGCGCGCCGGCTCGGCGACCCAACAAGCCGCATACAGGAGACAGATGTGACCCAAAATGAAAAACTCGCCGGCGATACGCCAGCGGTGGCGGCCTTCGACTACATCGTCGTCGGCGCAGGATCGGCCGGGTGCGCCGTCGCGGCGCGGCTGGCAGAGGATGCCGGCGTGACCGTGGCCCTGCTTGAAGCTGGCCCGAGCGATCATCACTTCAGCGTCTGGACCCCGGTGGCCGTTGCGACGATCGTCCCGAAAGCCGGTCCGCGCAACTACGCCTATCGCTCCGTGCCGCAGCCGGGGCTCAACGGCCGACGCTCCTATCAGCCGCGCGGGCGCGGCCTGGGCGGTAGCTCGTCGATCAATGGCATGGTCTATATCCGTGGCCACCGCAAGGACTACGACACCTGGGCGCAACTGGGCTGCCAGGGCTGGGGCTATGAAGATGTGCTCCCCTACTTCCGTCGCAGCGAAACCAACCATGCGCTCGATGACCGGCACCACGGCAAGGACGGCCCGCTGCACGTCAACGAGTTGCGCACGCCCAACCCGTTTTCCGCGCGCTTCATCGAGGCCGCGATGCAGGCCGGCATCCCGTTCAACCGCGACTTCAACGGCGCCGAACAGGACGGCGCTGGCTATTACCAGGTAACGCAGCGCAACGGCGAGCGCTGGAACAGCGCGCGCGCCTACCTGCACCATGGCGATGCCAACGATGGCACCTTCAGCGGCGGCCGCCGCAACCTGACGGTCTGGACGGACACGCAGGTGCAGCGCATCGTGTTCGAGGGTCGCCGCGCGGTCGGCGTCAGCATCACACGCGCCGGCGTCACACAGGTGCTGCGCGCGCGCCGCGAAGTGATCGTCAGCGGCGGCGCCTTCAACTCGCCGCAGCTTCTTCTCGCGTCCGGTATCGGCCCGGCTGCCCATCTGCGCGATCTCGGCATCGACGTCGTGCACGACTTGCCTGGCGTGGGCGAAAACCTGCAGGACCACCTCGACATTGCCGTGTGCCATCAGGTGTTGTCGCCGCAGCTTTTCGGATACTCGCTGCGCGGCGCGGCCAAGATGCTGGGCCAGTGGCGCCAGTATCGACGCGACCGCACCGGCATGTTCAGCTCCAATCTTGCCGAAGCAGGCGCCTTCCTGCGCAGCAGCCGGGAACTGGCCGAGCCCGACCTGCAGTTCCACTTCGTGCCGGGGCTTTCCCCGACGCACACCGGCATGCGACGCCGCGACCTCAAGCATGGCTTCACCGGTCTGGCCTGCCTGCTGCGCCCCGAAAGCCGCGGCCACGTGCGGCTGAACAGTGCCGATACCCGCGACGCGCCGCTGATCGATCCGCGCTTCCTTTCCGCCGAATCGGACATGGCGGGCATGGTCGCCTGCTTCCGCCTGATGCGCCGCATCTTCGCGCAGCCGGCGCTGGCTTCCGCGCAAGGCCGTGAACTACTGACCGAGGGGATCGGCCCCGGCGACGGTGACGAAGCCGCCATCCGCGCGTATGTGCGCCGTCATGCGGATTCGGTCTTCCACCCGATCGGCACCTGCAAGATGGGCGTGGATGCGATGGCCGTGGTCGACCCGTCCCTGCGCGTGCACGGCGTCGAAGGCCTGCGCGTAGTCGATGCCTCGATCATGCCGACGCTGATCGGCGGCAACACCAACGCACCCGCCATGATGATCGGCGAGAAGGCCGCCGACCTGATCCGCTCGGGCGCCTGATGACCACTACCTCTTCCCACCTGGAGCATTTGATGCGCTGTTCCTCCCGCTTCGCACTGACCGCCATCGCGGCCAGCCTGATTGCCACGACCGCCTGCGCTAATGGCCCCGTTGCCGGCCATGTCGCCGCCTCCGCGCCGGCGCCGAATCCGTTCCTGGCCCAGTCGTACAACAACCAGACCCACTGGAACGACGCCGCCACGGACAGCGTCGGATTCACCGTGCCGCGTGGCAACTTCGAAATGACGCCGGAATCGGTGCAGGTCATTCCGAACGAGTCCGTCAGTCTCCCGCTGGTCATGGACCACGTGGGCGGCCAGGATATCTACTGGTGGTGGGCCGGCTTCTCGCTGCGCAAGGTGGCAGTCGAGAACGGCAAGCTGACCGAGATCGCGCGTACCGATATCCCCGTGCGCCTGCCGAACTACACCCCGGTGACGCCGACGGAGCGCCAGGCACAGGCCGAGAAGGTCAAGGCGTTCCTGGCGGCCCGCGACGAGGCTGGCCTGCTCGCCTACATGAAGTCGCAGCCGAACCGGATGGTGTCGTTCGCCGAGGACCAGGTCGCCAACGGCGCGGTCTACGCGGTGCTGGGCCGCGACGATACGTTCTACGGCTGCAGCGGCCGCCAGATCTTCCGCATCGACCAGATCGACCCGAAATCGCCGACGTCGGGCATGACGCCGTTGCGCGCCGCCACGCTCCCGGCCAGCCTGTTCGACAACGAGAAGATCAAGCGCGGCAAGACCCGCCTGCCCGCCGATATCCTCTTCGGCATGGGCATGACCTACAACGGCTACCTGGTCGTCAATACGCTCGGCGGCAAGGTCGTCACGCTCGACCGCAATTCACTGCAGGTCATCGACAGCTACACCGTATCCGGCGCCGACGAGATGTTCATGAACAGCTTCGCCACGGGCCCCGAGGCCGGTGGCGGTGCGGTCTACGTGGCGTCCAACACCACGATGTACCGTCTGGTGGTTGACATCCACGGCAAGATCCACGACGACGAGGCCAGTGGTGCGTGGCGCGCCAATTACGACCGTGGCGTGGTAATGCCCGCACCCAAGATCGCCGACGGCACCGGCTCCACGCCAACGCTGATGGGCTTTGGCCCGGACGAGGACAAGCTCGTGGTCATCACCGACGGCGCCCGCAAGATGCGCATGGTGGCCTTCTGGCGCGACAACATCCCCGCCGGCTGGAAGGCCAAACCGGGGACGCAGTCGCCGCGCATCGCGGACCAGTTGGCGGTGGACATGGGGCCGAAGCTCGAATCGGTCCAGTCCGAGCAATCGGTGTCGGCTTTTGGCGACTACGCGTTCGTGGTCAACAACATCCCGACCAACGATTCGCCCCAGATCGAGCGCGGCGGCGGCTTCACGAGCCTGATCAACGGCGCCACGCGCCCGGGCCCGAGCGGCGTGGCCATGCTCAAGTGGCAGCAGCGCACCCACAACTGGAAGATGCAATGGGTACGCACGGATGTGTCGTCGATCTCGGTGGTGCCGATGATCAGCGGCGGCGGCCGCATGGCAATCGTCGACGGCTACTTCACGAACCGCTGGAACGACCGCTATCACATCGGCATGGATCTGGACACCGGCAAGACCGTGATGACGATCCGTACCGGCACCGATCCGACCTTCAACGGGTTGTACTCGCCCATCAAGGTCGATGCCGAGGGCCACATCTTCTATAGCGGCGCGTTCGGGCTGGTGCGGCTGGACACCTCCCGGATGAAGCGCGTGACCGGGGATGCCGTGACCACGGCGCAACGCCAGTGATCCAACACCCGACAACGACAAGGAGACACGCGTGAAGACACTCGACAGGTTCTACATCGACGGCCAATGGGTCACGCCAGCCGCCGCAGCCCGCAGCATGCCCATCGTCAACCCGGCCACGGAAGAGGTTGCCGGTCACGTCACGCTGGGCAGCGCGGAAGACGTCAACCGCGCTGTGGCCGCGGCACGTGCTGCGTTCCCGGCATGGTCCGAGACCAGCCGTGAAGAACGTCTGGCGCTGCTGGAACGGATCACCGCGTTGTACAAGGCACGCCTGGGCGATTTCGCAGAGGCAGTGCGTACCGAAATCGGCGCGCCGGTCAGCCTCTGCAATACGCTGCAGGCCCCGATCGGACTCGCCCATCTGGGCGCCGCCACCGAAACGCTGCGCGCCTTCCAGTTCGAAACCGCCCACGGCAACAACTACGTGCGCCATGAACCGATCGGTGTGGCCGCGCTGATCACGGCCTGGAACTGGCCGCTGAGCCTGATCTGCGCCAAGGTGGCCGCCGCGCTGGCTGCCGGCTGCACCATCGTCCTCAAGCCATCGGAAATCGCGCCGCTCGACGCGGCCCTGTTCGCCGAGGTGATGCACGAGGCAGGCACCCCTGCCGGCGTATTCAACATGGTGTTCGGCGATGGTCAGGAAGTGGGCGCGCGGCTTGCCGCCCACCCCGACGTGGATGTGATCTCGATCACCGGCTCCACCCGCGCGGGCATTGCCGTGGCGCAGGCCGCAGCCGCCACGGTCAAGCGCGTGCACCAGGAGCTTGGCGGCAAGTCGCCGCTGCTGATTCTGGACGACGCCGACCTGCAGGCCGCCGTTGCCCAGGGCGTGGGGCACGTCATGCTGAACTCCGGGCAGACCTGCATCGCGCCCACCCGGATGCTGGTGCCGCGCGATCGCTATGACGAAGCCGTGCGCGTCGCGGCCGCCACCGCCAATGCGTTGCAGGTGGGCGACCCCACCGAGCCGGGCACGCGCATCGGCCCCATCTCCAACAAGGCGCAGTACGAGAAGGTCCAGCGCATGATCGGCACCGGCATCGAGGAAGGCGCCCGCGTCGTGGCGGGTGGACCGGGCCGGCCGGACGGGTTGACCCGTGGTTTCTATGCGCGGCCGACCATCTTCGCCGACGTCGACAACAGCATGACGATCGCGCGCGAGGAGATCTTCGGACCGGTGCTGGTCATGATTCCGTACGACGACGAAGCACAGGGGATCGACATCGCCAATGACACGCCATACGGGCTCGCCGCGTATGTGGCATCGGGCGATCCTGCCCGCGCGCGGCGCGTAGCGGCGCGTCTGCGTGCCGGTTCGGTCCGCATCAACGGCGGCCAGGTCGACCTGTCGATGCCGTTCGGTGGGTACCGCGCATCCGGCAATGGCCGTGAGAACGGGGCGCACGGGCTGGCCGAGTATCTCGAAGTCAAGGCCGTGACGGTCTGACCGTACCCGACAAGGAAGAAATCGATAAGGAAGAAAACGGAAAGGGAGCGGCGCCACCGCTCCCTTTCCGCTTCTGGGTCATCGAGGGCGCCGGCTGATCGTCCATCCCACGAACGGGTCCGCGCCGGTGCGATGCCGCATCCAGTCCGTCCGGCACAACATGCACTGATGCGCGCGCGTTTCGCACATGGCGCTGCCGCCCAGACTGCGCCACTGCAGATCGCCCGCGGGACGCAACGCCCCGTGGCCGCCCGCGCGACGGCTGTCGTGGCGTAGACGCTCGCAGTGCGCGCACAGCGGCGATTCGCCTGTGGCCGGCATGGCACGGACGCGCGCGGCGGCGGCCACCGTGGCGTCGCCGATTTCGAGCCGGCGCGCGGCCTCGCCCCAGCGGCTACGCAGTCGGCGCGCGGCCGCCAGGTAGAGCATCCGCACCGCCTCGCCACCATCGCAGGTAGCGGCCTGACGACATGACTCGGCGTACCGCCTCACATCCAGACCGAACTGCGCCGCCGTGGCGAAGCAGACCACGCGCTGCCGCCCATCGCCGGTTGCCATCCATGTGTCGAACAGTGCAGCCAGCCGGTCTTCGTAGGCTTCCGTGGCACATGCCTGCGCCAGGGCCATGCGATGCGCGCGGTGCGTCAGGGCGCGTACCTCGCGGCGAAGATCGCCGGCGTCGGGGGTGGTTTGGGCAATACGCTGCGCGCCGGGCATGATGTCTCCTCGATATAGTCAGCCGATTATAGGAACGCGATTCGCCGCCACCGCGCAAACCCGGCACGTCCAACCTGATACGGGTGGCTTCGCCCCATGTCGGATTTTGGTCTACTGGCAGTCAGACAAAACCATCTTCGGGAGACCACCATGGGCGTCCTCAGCGGTATCCGCGTCATCGAATTCGAAGCCATCGGCCCCGGGCCGTTCGGCGCCATGCTTCTGGCCGACATGGGCGCCGACGTGCTCCGCATCGACCGGCCCGTGGCCCCCACGGACCTGGGCCCGAAGCGCGGCCCCGGCAAGCGCATCGACATCACGGGGCGCGGCCGCCGCTCGGTCACCATCGACCTCAAGCAGCCGGAAGGCCAGCAGGCCGCGCTGGAACTGATCGCCAAGGCCGATGTGGTGATCGAGGGATTCCGCCCCGGCACCATGGAGCGCCTTGGGCTGGGCCCCGCTATCGCGCTGGCGCGCAATCCGCGCCTGATTTACGGCCGCATGACCGGCTGGGGCCAGACCGGCCCGATGGCCGACCGCGCGGGGCACGACCTCAACTACATTGCGTTGTCGGGCGTGCTGTCGGGGATCGGCCGTGCCGGCGAGGCCCCGGTTCCGCCGCTGAACCTGGTGGGCGATTACGGTGGCGGCGGCATGTTGCTGGCGCTTGGCGTGGTATCCGCCTTGCTCAACGTGCATCGCGGCGGCAAGGGCCAGGTGGTGGATGCGGCGATGATCGAAGGCGCCGCGCAGCTTGGCGCGGTGATCTGGGGCCTGATTGCCTCGGGCAACTGGCGCGAGTCGCGTGGCAGCAACTTGCTGGACGGCGGCACCCCCTGGTACGACAGCTATTGCACCCGGGATGGCCAGTACATGTCGGTGGGCGCCGTGGAGTCGCGTTTCTACGCTGAACTGATCGAAAAGCTTGGCCTGGCCGGCGAGACCCTGCCCGGCCAGCACGACCGCGCCGGCTGGCCCATCCTGCGCCGCCGCTTCACCGAAGTATTCCTGACCCGCACGCGCGATGAGTGGTGCGCGATCTTCGACGGCAGCGATGCCTGCGTGGCGCCGGTGCTGGCCTTTTCCGAAGCGCCGGACCATCCGCAGCACCGCGCGCGCGGCAGCTTCATCGAATTGGACGGCGTGGTGCAGCCGGGCCCAGCGCCGCGTTTTCTCGGCACCCCGTCCGAAATCCGCCACGCAGCCCCGGCACGTGGCCAGCATGGCGGCGCCGCGCTGCGCGAATGGGGATTCGACGACGCCGCGATTGCCAAGCTGCGCGCGCAGGGGCTTGGCTTTGTCGAGGCGCAGCCATGAGCGCGCCGATGCTGGTCCTGCTGCCGGCCACCTCGGACACGCCGCACGGCTTCAGGCGCGTGCGGTCCAGCCCGGGTTTCATGACGACCTGCGGCGACTTCTATGTCCACGAGAGCGAGCCAATCCTGGCCACGCGCATCACGACTGCCCACCTGAACGCGCAGGACATCGTCCACGGCGGCTTTCTGGCCACGCTCGCGGATTCCGCGTACGGCGTGATCCTGCGGCGCACCAACCCCGACCTGATCCCCCGCACGGCGCAACTGAGCGTCAGCTACCTTGGCGCCGTGCGCGAGGGCGAGTTCGTGGAGGCACGCGTCACGCTGCACAAGATCGGCAAGCGGCTCATGAATGGCAGTTGCGATGTCTATGTGGGGGACCGGATGGTGCTGCAGACGACGGCCGTGTTCTCGGTGGTCGCCGCTTAGTCCAGCCCGGTCTGGTCCGGTCTGGTCCGGTCTGGACCTGGCCGTCACCGGCCGTCCATCGTCAGGCGGTACCCGTGCGCAGCGCCCGGTTGCGCACGGCCAGTATGACTTCGTAGCGCGTGGAGACGCCCAGCTTGGCGTAGATCTGGCGCAGGTTCCACTTGACCGTATCGACACTCAGGTTCAACACCAGCGCGATGCGCTTGTTCGACATCGACTGCTCGAGCAGCGCGACAATATCGCGCTCGCGCGGGGTCAGATGCTCCGGCTCACCGTCACGCCTGCGCCGCCGAACCATCGGCAGGCACGTGGCGGGCTGCTGGAGCTGATCCTTCGCGGCGCGCACCCGGCCCAGCCAGTTGTCGCGCACCGCGTCGCCCGATGGCTGCACGCAGTCGAGCAGCGCCGGAATGCCTGGCTCGTCGCGCAACATGCGCAACAGGCCAAGCCGCAGCCCCGCGGCCAGTGCCGATTCAAGATGGCGCACCACCAGTTGTGGCCGGTCCAGGGCGGCATTCACACGCGCGAACAGCAGATCGATCAGGACCAGCGCGCCGGCATTGTCGGAGCGGACCGGCTCCAGCGCGGCCAGCGCCCCAACCGGGTTGCCGGCACTCAGCGCCACGCGCACGCGCGACAGCGCCGCGATCGTGCCGACCTCCCGGGCGCGCATGTCCGATGCATCCAGCGTGGCGGCCAGCGCGTCGAGTTCGTCCTGCAGCAGGCCAGCATGCCGCAAGTCCCCGGCTTGAATGGCGAACACCACCCGCTGCGCCAGCAGACGTAACTGCACCCGCATCAGCCCCCGCCCCGCCGCGCGGGCCTGCGCCTCGGCCAGCGTCGCGCGAGCGCCATGCTGGTCGCCGGCCAGCCATTGCAGCCGTGCCTGGCACAGCGTGGCCACGATCATCACGTCCGGCGAGGAGTGATGGGCCAGGTCGAGCCAGCAGGCCAGCATCTCGGCGGCTTCTTCGGCGCGGTCCTGTTCGAGCAGGGCGGCCGCGACCGGCACCGCGCATACGCAAGCGCTCACCGAACGCCTGCCATGAATCTGCTGCGCCATGCGTGCCGCCGGCATCCCGACGGCCTGAGCCCTGCGCGCATCCCCGCGCATCAGCATGGTCAACGCTGCCGCGCCATGCGCCATCGCCACCAGTTCATCATGAGGTGCCGCTTCCAGCCTTGGCACCGGCGGGAACTCGGGCCGATGCAGCATGGCACCGCACCGCACCGCCAGCGCGGCGCGAATGTACTCCAGCGACGGATGCGGCAGTGCATGGCCGCCGAGCCGGGCCAGCCAGACATCCATGGCGGCAGGGTCATCCTTCTGGAATGCGATGCTCGCGCGGATCAGCGCGACCTGCGCGGCAACATCGTCGCGCCCGGCGAGCATGGCCAGCCAGCGCTCCGCATCTTCCAGACGTGCCGCAACGGTACAAGCCCAGGCCGCGGCCAGCAGCATGGCGGGCTCGTCGACCACACGTTCGATGCCAGCCTGATCGATCCAGACCGGTAACGCGCGAAGTTGACTCAGCGCCGGCATCGCCGGCATGGCTTCGCGCACGACGTGCGCCACGAGCCCGGCATCGTCGGCACGCATGGCGTGGTCCAGCGCCTCGCCGCTGCTACCGACCCGCAGCCATGCGGCGACGGCTCGCCGGTGCAGCGCCAGCCGGTCGGCACCGCCAAGCGGCATCGACCATCGCAGCCAGTCGGCAAACAGCGGATGGAGCGTGTACCAGCCAGCGTGCGCCCGGGCTGGGCCGATGAAGATCCCCTGCCCGACCAGACTCCGCGCGCATTCGACGGCGCGAGGCACACCGGTGATCTCGGCGGCAAGTTCCGGCGTCCAGCGGTCGAGCCATGCGAGCCAGCGCAATAGCCGCGCCTGTCCCGCGCTCAGCCCTGGCGCCACCACTTCGGTCCAGTACGCGTCGAGCGCCGCGCGCGAATCGTCGGCCGTGCGTGCCCCTGCCAGCATTCGCACGCCCGCCGGCCAGCCGCGGGTAGCCTCCAGCAACCGCACGCTCGCGGCCTGGCCCGATTCGGGCGGCAGACACGCTCGGATTTCGGCCAGGGTGAAGGCCAGCGATTCGTCGTCGAATTCGACCACCACGCCCTCCGCCCCAAGCTGGCCAAGACGCAGGGCCGGACGGCAGCGCGTGGCCAGCGCCAGATGCAGGCGCGGCAGGCGCGCGTCGATCAAGGCCTGCAACACGGCCCATGCGCCCGTGTCGCGCAGGCACTCCGCGCCATCGAGCATCAGATAGAGTTCGTCGGGCACGTCGGCCAGCGCCGCGATCAGGGCTTCGGTCGGATCGTACCGGGATGATGGCGACACGTCGCCCTGTACTACGCTGGCCACGCTGGCCACGCTGGCCACGCTGGCCACGCTGGCTACGCTGGCCGCGATGGCCGCGCAAAACCGCGCCGGCGCGTCAAGTTCCGGGCCGAGCGAAAGCCAGCCCACGCGCGCGCCGGCCCCCACGAGTTGCTGGCGCCACTGCGCCAACAGCGTGGTCTTGCCGTACCCCGGGCTGGCGGCCAGCACCACCAGCGCCGCATGGCGCGCCTCATGCAGCCGCGCAAGCAGCGCGTCGCGCATGGCGATGCCGCCGCCCAGCCTGGGCGGCATGAGCTTGTGGGAAGGCACACTGCAATCCATGGACATCGGCTCCATACATGCCGGCCAGCACTCTCAGACCCTTCGCAGACCGTATGGCCAGCAGGATATGCCCGCGTGCGCGCGTTGCGGCCAACAGCCTCCCTGGCCCACCTGAAGCGGGTGGGAACCGCGCAAAGCGCACGGTCGTGCGCTTTTGTTCCTCCCGCGCCACCGGGGCGGCGAGTAGAATCGCTTGGCATCGGGCCCTTGCCCCTCCTGCGCGCCGCCGCATCCGGCGCTGGTCAAACCCATGCCCTTGCCTTTTTCCGCGCCGGCGGACTCCGCATCGACCGGCGTCTTCGCAGATATCTCTCCCGACGTATCTCCTGACGTTTCGCCGCTATCGGCGGCGCGCGCGCATCCGCGCGGCACCGCGCGCGTGGTGGCACGCGAACGGCTGCTGGCCCAGCTCACCGAGGCTCGCCGGCGCCGCTGCATCGTGATCCAGGGGCCCGCCGGTTTCGGCAAAACAGCCGTGCTGGTGGCCTGGCGGCTCGACCTGCGCGCTCTGGGCTTCGACATGGCCTGGGTGACGCTGGCCGACGACGACAACGACATGACCCACTGGCTCGACCACGTGCTGGCGAGCCTGGCGCAGGTCAGCCCCGCCATCACGCGCGAGGCCGCCCTCCTCGGCGGCCTGGGCGACATGGAAAGCGAGGCAATCGAGCGCACCGTGATCGCGCTGGTGGGCGGCATCGCGGCGTGCCCGCGCGAGATCGTGCTGGTGATCGACGAACTGCATCGCCTGACCAACCCCCGCGTGCTGGAAGCCATGCAGTGGCTGTTGGACTACGCGCCGCCAAACCTGCATGTGGTGCTGGCCTCGCGCAGCCAGGTGCCGCTCTCGCTGGGACGCCTGCGTGACCAGGACCTCGTGCTTGAACTCGACCAGCGCGACCTGCGGCTGACCGCCGACGAATCGCGGCGCTTCCTGGCCACGCAGCTGACCGGGATCGACGCGCGCGATGCACGGGTACTGCACGAGCTGACCGACGGATGGGTAGCCGGCCTGCAACTGTTCGCCACGCACTGGAAACGCAAGAAGCAGGACGCCAACAGCCTGTCGTTCGCCAACGATTTCGTGCGCGCCAATGTGCTGAATGCGGGCGCCTTCTCGGCCTATTTCGAACGCGAGGTGCTGTCGCGCCTGGCCCCGGACGAAGCCGAGTTGCTGGTGCACGCGGCCGCCTGCGAGCGCTTCTGCGCATCGCTTTGTGTCGCCCTGACTGGGGGGGGCGCCGATTCGGAACCCGTGGTGTCGGCGCTTCTGGCGCGGCTTGACAACGAGAACCTGTTTATCGAACCGGTACAGGGGCCCGACCGGGCACCGTGGTACCGGCTGCATCCGCTCCTGCGCGAAACACTGGCGGAGCGGTTCCGCCAGCGCAGCGAAGCGGTGCGGCATCAGGTCCATATGGCGGCCTGGCAGTGGTTCCGTGATCACCGGCTGCTCGTCGAAGCGGTCAGGCACGCGGTGCTGGCCGGCGAATCCGGTACCGCGGCGGATCTGGTCGAACGCTACTCATCGACCCTGATCGGACGTGGCGAGGTGCGCAAGGTGGCAGGCCTGCTGCAGCAGCTTCCCAAACCCGAGGTCCGTGCCCGGCCAGCGTTGCGCCTGCTCACGGTACAGATGCAACTCTATGCGCACGAAGTCAATGCAGCGCGGGCCGAGCTCGACGCGCTCGATGGCGAACTGCCAGCCGAAGGGGAACTGCGCCAGCGCCTCAGGCAACTCCAGATGATGTGGATGGTGCTGACCGACAACGCCGAGGGCGCGCAGCGGCTACAGCCGTTGCTCGAATCGATGCCGGACGACGTCGGCGGCCTGATGGTGGGCGCGCGCAACAACCTGCTGACGTGGCTCTACATGCACCAGGGCAACTATGAGCGCGCCCGCGCCATCCAGTCGGAAAACGCGCCGCTAATCGTCGAGGGCGCGCCGCTGCTCGGCAGCGCGGCCGGCATGCTCAACGGCCGATGCATGGCCGCCTTCAGCTACGCGATAGAAGGCAAGATCACACAGGTGGAGCGCATTTGCCGTGACGTGATACGCGAAAGCGAACAGGCCGGCGCATTCGGGACTGAGCCCGAGTACTTTGCGGCAGCCATGCTTGGCGAGGTGCTCTACGAGCAGAACCAGATCGAAGCCGCGCTGGCCATGCTGGAGCCCCGTGTGGACGTGCTGGAGCGGATCTCGATTCCCGATTCGGTATTGCGCGTCTTCATGACGCTGGCGAACTGCCATGCCGCTCGTGGCCACCATCTGGATGCCTTTGCCTACCTCGAACGGCTGGAAGAACATGCCACGCGACGCGGGCTTGATCGTTTGCTCGCGCACAGCCTCGCCGGCCAGGTCCGGCTGCATCGGCGAGCCGGCGACCCTGCCGCGGCGGATGCCTGCCTGGCGCGGCTCGAGGCCATCGCCGAACGCCACCGCGACGCGGGCCCTGGCACCGTGGACGAGATCCTTCTGGTGGCACGCCGCGCGCGCGTCAAGGGATACCTGGACGACGGTGATCCCGCGAAGGCGGCCGCCGCCGTCGGCCCGCTGATCGACCAGTGTCAACGACGCGGATGGCAACGCCATCTCGCGCAAATGCAGTGGATGGCAGCGCTGGCCGATCATCGACTCGGCAACGATGCGTCCGCGCGCGAGCGCGTGCTGGCTGCATTGCGCGCGGGCCACCGGCTCGGCCTGGTGCGCAGCCTGCTCGACGTTGACCCGGGCGCGCTCGACGAGATTGCCGCACTGGCGCAACAGCCCGGCGAAGCGCCCGATCCGCTGCTCGCGTTCTACATCAGCCGCCTGCGCGCGACCGGTGCCACCAACCCGGTGGCATCAGCCCGCGCTGCAGCACCGGCCACGCTGCGCACGCTGGCGGAGCCACTGAGCGAACGCGAAGCCGATGTGGTGGAATTGCTCGGACAAGCGCTACCCAACAAGAAGATCGCCCGCACGCTCGGCCTATCGCCCGAGACCGTGAAGTGGCACCTCCGCAACATCTTCCGCAAGCTTGGCGTGACCTCGCGCGACGAAGCCGTCGCGCGTGTGCGCGACCTTTCCCGCCCGAGCTGACCCGGGCACTCCCTCCCTCGCGATAGTTGACCACTACAAGCGGCCACGCCACCTGACATGGGTGGTAGTGGCCGCCCCCTCCCCGGGCGTAACTTAGCATCATTCGATCGCACGTCCGATCCCGCGGGATCGGCAGGCGACAAACGCCCTGCGGCACCATGTGCCGCTGACCGAGGAGACGCGTTCCATGACTGCAACGTCCGCTGCCCGCAGCGACACCGCGCCCAAGTTCCGGCCAACGGTATTCCCGCCGCGCACCACGCTCGTCGAGCAGCGTACCGACGGCACCATCGTCCTGCGCTGCGCCAACCCCCCGGCCGACCCCGCCCAGCGCGGACTCGGCGAGTTTGCAGCCCACTGGGCGGTTCAACGCGGCGATACCTGCGCGTTCGCCGAACGCGAATCGACCAGTCCGGACGCCCCGTGGCGCATGATCACCTGGGCCGAGATCTGGCAGCAAATCCAGGCCGTCGGCGCCGCCCTGCTGGAGATGGACCTGGGCGCTGACCGTCCACTGATGATCCTCTCCGGCAACTCGATCGAACACGCCATACTGGTGCTGGCAGCCGAGCACATCGGCGTGCCCGTGGCGCCGGTTTCACCCGCATATTCGCTGGTGAGCAAGGATTTCGCACGACTCCGCGACGTGGTGAGCCTGGTACCGCCGGGTGCGATCTTCGTGCAGGATGCCGGCGCCTTCGCCCGCGCCCTCGACGTCATCGGCAAGCCTGATGTGCCCGTCATCGCGGTGCACGGCGCGCGCGACGGCCAGCGGGACTGGGCCTCCCTAGTCGCCACCGCCGTGACGCCGGCACGCCGCGCGGCGGTGCAGGCCGCGCACGATGCCATCCGCGAAGACGACCTGGGCCGCGTGCTGTTCACGTCCGGCTCCACCGGTGTGCCCAAGGCCGTGGCGCTGTCACACGGCAATCTCCGCGCCGTCGCCGCTTACTACCTGGAGAGCTTTCGGCCGCTGCTGGAACGCCCGTCCCGCTACCTCGACTGGCTGCCATGGCACCACGGCCTGGGTGGCGTGCTGAACATGACGCGCGTGGTCACGCTGGGCGGCAGCCACTATATCGACGATGGACGCCCGCTGCCGGGCCATTTCGAGCGCACCGTGCGCAATATGCGCGATGTCGCTGCAACCGTGTTCACTGCCGTGCCGGCCGGCTGGACGATGCTGGTGGCCGCGGCCGAGCGCGATCCGGAAGTCGCACGCAACCTGTTCTCCGAGGCGGTGAACTTTTCCTACGGCGGCGCCAGCCTGCCGCGCGATGTCTGGGACCGCATCCACGCGCTGTCCGAACGCACCATCGGCGAGCGCGTGGCATTCTGCTCGGGCCTCGCTTGCACCGAGTCGAGCGGCGTGGGCCTGTACTGCACGTGGCCAAGCGAGACCACTGGGAACATCGGCGTGCCCGCGCCCGGCGTTTCCGCGAAGCTCGTCCCGCTCGAAGGCGGTGATGGCCGCTATGAGATCCGCATCAAGGGCCCCAACGTGTTCAAGGGCTACCTGCAGCGCCCCGACCTGACCGCTGCCGCGTTCGATGAAGAAGGCTTCTTCAAGATGGGAGACGCGGTGCGTCTGCAGGACCCCTCCGATCCTGCGCGCGGCCTGTCGTTCGCCGGCCGAGTGGCCGAGGACTTCAAACTCACCAACGGCACCTGGGTCCGTACCGGCGCGGTGCGCCTTACGCTTGTCGAACAATGCGCGCCGCTGCTCAACGATGCGGTGATCTGCGGCCACGACCATGACTACCTGGCGGCGCTGGCCTGGCCCAACGTCGCAGCCTGCCGGAGCCTTGCGCCCGAACTGGCGGCGCTCGATGCCGAGGCGCTGGTCCGGCACCCCATCGTCGTCGAAGCGATTCGCACTCGGCTGCACGCGCCGGCGAGTGGCAAGAGCGCCAGTCTGTCCGTGCGTCGCGTGATGCTGATGGCGGAGCCGCCATCGATGGACGCGAACGAAATCGCCGACAAGGGCTACGTGAATCAGGCCGCCACGCGGGCACGCCGCGCCCATCTGGTCGAAGCCCTGTTCCATCCCGAACCCGAAAGCCACATTGCCTGCGTGCGATAAGCCCGCCCGCACGACAACAACTCAAGAGGAGACTGTCATGCAAGTTCAACGTAACGTTTACCGCGAAGATCACGAGATGTTCCGCGAAACCGTCCGCCGCTTCCTGGAGCGCGAGTGCCTGCCCAAGCAAGCCGCCTGGGACAAGGCCGGCAAGGTGGATCGCGAAACCTGGCTCAAGGCCGGTCGCGAAGGCCTGCTGTGCGTGACATTGCCCACAGAGTACGGTGGCGGTGGCGGTGACTTCGGCCACTCGGCCGTGTTCAACGAAGAGCTGGCGCGCGTCGGTGTCAGCGGCCCGGGCTTCGGCGTGCATTCGGACATCATCGCCCCGTACATCGCACGCATCGCCAACGAAGAGCAAAAGCAACGCTGGCTGCCAAAGGTGTGTTCGGGCGAGGCCATTCTCGCCATCGGCATGACCGAGCCGGGCACCGGCAGCGACCTGAAGGCCGTACGTACCACCGCCATTCGCGATGGCGACGAGTACGTGATCAATGGCAGCAAGACGTTTATCTCGAACGGCCTGAACTGCGACCTGATCATCATGGTCTGCAAGACCGATCCGGCGGCCGGCTCGCGCGGCGTGAGCCTGATCATGGTGGAAGCCGACCGAGAGGGTTTCCGCCGGGGCCGCAAGCTGGAGAAAGTGGGCCAGCACGCCCAGGACACGGCCGAGCTGTTCTTCGACAACGTGCGCGTGCCGGTGTCGAACCTGCTGGGCGAGGAAGGCAAGGGCTTTGCCTACCTGATGGGCGAACTGCCGCAGGAGCGCCTGTCGATTGCAGTCAGCGCCGCCGCCAAGCTCGAGGCGTGCCTCGAACACACGATCGCCTACGTGAAGGAGCGCAAGGCCTTCAACCAGACCGTGTGGGATTTCCAGAACACCAAGTTCAAGCTCGCCGACATCAAGGCACAGGCCGTTGCCGTGCGCGTGATGGTGGATTACTACCTCAGCGAGCATATCCGCCGCCGCCTCTCCCTTGAAGAAGCCGCCATCGCGAAACTCTACGCCACCGAGGCGCTGGGCAAGGCGCTCGACGAAATGGTGCAGCTGCACGGCGGCTACGGCTACATGCTCGAGTACCCGGTGGCGCGCGCGTTCGCCGATTCGCGTGTCACGCGCATCTACGGCGGCACCAGCGAAGTGATGCGCGACCTCATCTCCCGCAAGCTCTGAACCCCTACCCCCCAAGACAACCCTACAGCCATATACCTGACAGGAGACTCTCCATGACTCGCAAGGTCTTTGTTGCCGGCGCCGGCATGATCCCGTTCAAGAAGCCGGGCACCAGCGACACCTATGACGTGATGGGCGCCACCGCCACGCGCCAGGCGCTGGCCGATGCCGGCGTCGACTACAACCTCGTTCAGCAGGCCTACGTCGGCTACGTCTACGGCGATTCCACCTGCGGCCAGAAGGCGCTTTACGACGTTGGCATGAGCGGTATTCCGGTGATCAACGTCAACAACAACTGCGCCACGGGTTCGTCGGCACTGTTCCTGGCCCGCCAGGCCGTGGCAAGCGGCACCGTGGAATGCGCGCTGGCGCTTGGATTCGAGTACATGGGCCCGGGCGCGCTGAAGTCGGTCTGGACCGACCGCGCCAGCGCGCTCGAGCGCGCGCTCAACCTGACCGACAAGTTGGTCGGCAAGACCGAAGGCATGAGCAACGCCATCCGCCAGTTCGCCGGCGCCGGCCAGACGCACATGCGCAAGTACGGCACAAAGCTGGAAACGTTCGCGAAAATCCGTGCCAAGGCCAGCCGCCACGCCGCGAACAATCCGCTGGCGGTATTCCGCACCGTGGTCAGCACCGAGGACGTGATGAACGCCCCGATGCTGTGGGATGGCGTGCTGACCCGCCTGATGGCCTGCCCGCCGACCTGTGGCGCGGCCGCTGCCATCGTCGTATCGGAAGACTTCGCCCGCAAGCATGGGTTGCGCACTGATGTACTGATCGCCGCCCAGTCGCTGACGACCGATCGCGCCAGCAGCTACGAGAGCGACATGATCCGTCTGGTGGGCTTCGACATGACGCGTGAAGGCGCGCGCCAGGTCTACGAGCAAGCCGGTATCGGTCCGCAGGACGTCGATGTAATCGAGCTGCACGACTGCTTTGCGCAGAACGAACTGCTGACCTACGAAGGTCTCGGCCTGTGCGACGAAGGCTGCGCTGAGAAGCTGGTCAATGACGGCGACAACACCTACGGCGGCAAGTGGGTCGTGAACCCGTCCGGCGGCCTGCTTTCCAAGGGTCATCCGCTCGGCGCCACGGGTCTGGCGCAATGCTACGAGATGGTCCAGCAGCTGCGCGGCAACGCCGATCAGCGCCAGGTGGCCGGCGCGCGCAACGCGCTCACGCACAACCTTGGCCTGGGCGGCGCCTGCGTGGTGACGCTCTACCAGAAGCACGACTGAAGGAGCCCCCAATGATCGACAAGAAGCATATCGGCAAGGTCATCGCGGACTTCCGCACGTCGGCGCCCACGAGCCAGTTGCGCTTCTTCGCCAAGGCCACCGGCGAGACGCGCGCGATCTACACGGACGAGGCCGCCGCACGCGACGCCGGCCATCGCGGCCTGCCGTTGCCGCCAACGTTCCTGTTCTCGCTGGAATTGGTGAACCCGCCGAGCGGCTGGCGCGAGGAACTGGGCATTCGCACCGAGCGCATCCTGCACGGCGAGCAATCGTTCACGTATCACCGCATGGCCTACGCCGGCGATGTGCTGCACTTCCGCACCACCATCACCGACATCTACGACAAGCGGAATGGCGCCCTGGACTTCGTGGTGCGCGAGACCCGTGTCACCAACCAGGACAACGAGCACGTGGCGGACCTGCGCAGCGTGCTGGTACAGCGCAATGGATAAGCGGAGGGGTTCCATGAGTATGCCGAATTTCGAACAGATCCAGGTGGGCGACACGCTGCCGCCCCTGACGCTGGAGCCGATCAACCGCACCACGCTGGCGCTGTTCGCCGGCGCGTCGAACGACCACAACGCGATCCATATCGACATCGACTACGCCCGCAAGGCAGGCATGCCGGACGTGTTCGCCCACGGGATGCTGTCGATGGCGTACCTGGGCCGGTTGCTGACCCTGTGGGTTGACCAGCGCCAGATCCGCGACTTCGGCGTGCGCTTCGTCGGAATCACCCATCTGGGCCATCGCATCACTTGCACAGGCCACGTGGTCGAGAAGTTCGAAGCCGACGGCGAGCACCGCGTGAAGGTCGAACTGCGCACCGCGAACCAGTACGACGAAACGAGGATCCTGGGCGACGCAGTCGTCGCCCTGTAACAAGCTGTTCAAGCCACCCATCATCACCAAAGGAGTCAAGACATGGGAGCACTCGAAGGCAACGTGGCACTGGTCACCGGTTCCGGCCGCGGCATCGGCCACGCCATCGCACAACGCCTGGCGCGCGAAGGCGCGCGCCTGGTCATCAATGATCTGGATGCGGAGCCCGCCCACGCCACCGTGGAAGCGTTGCGCAAGATGGGCGTGGAAGCCGTGGCCTGCGTAGGCAACGTGACGGCACCCGACTTTGCCGACCGCTTTATCGGCACGGCGATGTCCGAGTTCAAGGGCATCGACATCATCGTCAACAACGCCGGGTTCACCTGGGACGACGTGGTGCAGAAGATGAGCGACGAGCAATGGCACGCGATTCTCGACTGCCACATGACGGCCCCGTTCCGCATCCTGCGGGCCGCGTATCCGCACATCAAGGCGCTGCACGCTGCTGACAAGGAAGCGGGCCGCGAGGTCTATCGCAAGATCGTCAACATCTCGTCGACGTCGGCGCTGAACGGCAATGCCGGGCAGATCAACTACTCGGGCGCGAAGGCCGGTGTGATTGGCATGACACGCGCCATCGCACGCGAGTGGGGTCGCTTCAACGTCAACGTGAACGCCGTGGCATTCGGCCTGATCCATACGCGCATGACCTCGGCCGACGCGAATGCGGGCGCCACCGTGAACATCGAAGGCCGCGAGATTCGCGTCGGCCTGAATCCGGAAATGCTCAAGTCGCACGCCCAGCGCAACCCGCTCGGCCGGGGCGGCACGCCGGAAGAAGCCGCTGGCGGCGTCTACCTGTTCTGCTCGCCGGATTCGAACTACATCACGGGCCAGACCATCGCCGTGGCCGGTAATCTGCAGTAATCAGCACGCTGTTGATCCGAAGCGTGCCGGCACCAGCCACGACTACCCGTCGTGCGCAGGCGTCGGCACCAATGAAAAAGCCCCGGCCGTTCATTTGCGGCCGGGGCTTTCTCTCGTGACAGTCGCAAGCGTCAGAACGTGTTCACCACCTTCCTCACCGCGTCTGCCATCTTGCCCGCCAGGTAGATATGACCCGCGGCAGTCGGATGCACCCCGTCGGCGGAGATGTAGATATCGCTATTGCCATCCCCCTTCGGGTTGGCGACGTTCCCCGTGCCGGTCTGCCACTGCTCCCCCATGTTGTCGATGAAGTAGAAGTTGGCGCGGGTGCCAACGGCCGCCTTGATGGCGTCCTGATGCGCCTGAAGCTCGCAACCGGGCGACCACGGCCCCACAACGAACACCACGGTGTTGGGCAGGTTCTTCTGCACGTCATCGAACAGGGCGGTGGCTTCCGCCTTGAATTCGTCCGTCGATGTGCAGGCATCATTAAGCCCGCCGGCGATGACGACCACGTGCGGCTTGAACGGATAGACATCGGTGGCGACACGGTCGCGGAACTTGAGTTTCGGCGCTGGGGCGGCCAGATAGCCGGTGGAGCCTACGCCGGACTGATACATGTCGTTCCAGCCCACCAGATAGCCAAGCTTGGCCGCATAGTTGTCGAAGCTGTAGCCTAGTCCGGCCATCCCCTCCGTAATGGAGTCTCCCAGTATGACAGCCCGCACCTTCGGCACCACCGGTGGTGCCGTGACGGAATCCCCGGGGGCGATCCGCAGTCCGCCGAATCGCATGTTTGGCGTCTCGATACGGATCTTTCGGGACTTCCTCGCCCCCTGGAAGTCGACGCGCGTGAGGTACAGGTTGCCGTCGTCCGGGTACGCAACCGGTGTGGTGGAGGCATACTGCCCATCCACCAGAATCCGGTGCGCCGATATCTGGTAGTTGCCCTTTACCAGGATCTCGAACGTTGGCGCGTCGGTGACGAACTCGATGTAGTAGACGTTGGAATCGCGGCCCAATCCGCCGTAGTTCACTGCCGTGTTCTTGACGAGTTGATTATCCGGGATAGCGGTGCCGGCCGTTTCCATGGCGCCAATGTAGCGCAGCGACGGATCGTTAGGCGGCACCAGCGTGCTGTCCTTGATCGTCGACGGCATGTTGGCCGTGCCAGCCGTAATGATCGGCGGCGACGTCATGGTGGTTGGCGCCCCGCCATCCGCCAGTGCCGACTTGAGCAGCGCCTTGGTGGTCTGCAACTCCGTCACCGTCGCGGGCGGGTTGGTAGTGGTTGGTGGCGTTACTGGCGTCGATGGCGTGGTGCCCGGCGCTGCTGGGCTCGCGGTGCCGGAACTGCCGCCCGACGCCTGCGTTGTACCATCCCCACCACCGCCTCCGCAGCCAGATACGAGTCCGACCGCCAGGGCCATCGACAAAGCAGCAAGTTTTGATTTCATCCCGTTCTCCTTTCTTTTTTTTAATTATTTGCATGAAGTGAGCACGGCGGCACTCCGCCAGAGGGCCTAATTTCGCATCCATCTTTTGAATTACCTCTGTCGTGGATATCGGATCCGGAACTCAATCTTTCGGCCCATGAATCACCACCTGACAATCTGTTCGCGCAGCTATTGACCCCTCTTCAATCAGGCGCCGAGGCACAGCGGCTGATCGCGGCACTGCGCCAATCTCACGATTGGCATTCCGGTACACCGCCGGGTGTCGCGAGCATTGACGCAACACATGCTCCAGTCACATGCCGCTTGAACGTTCCTGCCGTGGGAACGTTCAAGCATCCTGGATGCCAATCAAATCCCGCTATTGCTTTCAACGAAAAAGCCGTTATGCTTGGCGCTGTTTTGACATCCTCGTAGATCGTGCGTCATCTGGCCCGCCGGCATTCATGGATTGCCGGATTCCTTCTGATCTTGTTCCTGTCGGTGCAACTGGCGACCGCCGCCTATGCCTGCACGATGGGGATGAACTCGACGGATGAACATCCGTCGATGGAAGCGACGATGTCCTGCGCCGACATGGCCGAGCAGGATGCCGCGCAGAACGACGGCCAGAAAGCGCTTTGCATGAGCCATTGCCAGGCCAACGCGAAGCACGCGGACCACGCCACGCCGCAGATTCCGGCATTCATCCCGTTCCTCGTCAGCATCGTCGTCGAGCCCCCCGTGCTGGACAACGCGCCAATGCTTGCGGAGCGCGCGCAGAGCCAGCCACGCGCCCCGCCTCCGCCGCACGCCATTCTTCACTGCTGTTTCCGTACGTAGCCTCCGAAGCAACGCCAATTCCGTTCCGCCCCCGAAACCTCGGGCGCGGTGGCCGTTGTTTCCGGAGGCTTTATGTCATTCCCGCTTCGCCTGAGGCTGGCGCTGCTTTGCGCGTCCGCCATCGGCATGTCGGTGTCGCTCGCCGCGTCACCACACGCCGTCCCTTCCCTGTCGCTTGAAGAGGCCGCTGCACTCGCCACGACACATGCGCACGACGCAGAAAACACGCGCGGGGCCGTAGAGGCTGCCGTGCAGATGGCCGTGGCGGCCGGGCAGTTGCCCGATCCCGTCCTGAAGGTTGGACTGAACAATGTCCCAACCGATGGCCCCGACAAGTTCTCGCTAACCCGCGAAAGCATGACCATGCGGTCGGTCAGCGTGATGCAGGAGTTCACGCGCTCGGACAAACGCCGGGCCCGTGCGGCACGCTTCGAGGCCGAGGCCGCCTCGGCCGACGCCCAACGCATGGTCGGCATGACCAATGTCCAGCGCAGCGCCGTGGCCGCATGGATCGACCGCTGGTACGCCGAACGGGCCGCGGCACTCCTTGCCAGTCATGAGCAACCCCTGAGCCTGACGCTGGAAGCGGCCAATGCCGCCTACCGTAGCGGCCGTGGCACCCGCGCCGACGTGTTGTCCGCCCAACTCGAAGTGCAAAAGCTGCGCGACCGCGAAAACGAAAACCAGGCGGCACTTGACACCGCCAACGTGAATCTCACCCGCTGGATCGGCACCGATGCGAGCCGCCCCCTGGGCGATCCCCCCACGCTGGCAGTGCCGGATCGCGTCGCGCAACTTGCCCAGAACCATTTTGACGGTGTCCCCGAAGTTGCCGCGGCCCAGCGCGACGTCGCGCTCGCGGAGTCCGAGATCCGCGTGGCGGACGAGGCCCGCAAGCCTGACGTCTCCCTGGAACTGATGTACAGCCAGCGCGGCTCGGCCTATTCAAACCTCGCCTCGATCAATGTGAGCATCCCCTTGCCCTGGGATCGCGCCAACCGGCAGGACCGCGAAGTCGCTGCCCGGCTCGCGCAGGCCACGGCGGCACGTGCGAAAGCGGAGATGATCCGGCGCGACACCGATGCCGTGGTCGGCGCCAGGCTCGCCGAGTTGCGCCGCAACCTGGAACGCCTGAAACGCTACGACAACGCCACGCTGCCGCTTACCAATGCCCAGGCGGAGGCCGCGTTGACGGCCTATCGCGCCAATGCCGGGTCCCTGCAGGCCGTGGCCGATGCCAATCACCGTGTCATCGATACCTCGCTGGAGCGGCTATCGCTGGAACAACGCACGACCCGACTCTGGGCCGAACTCACCTTCCTGACACCGCTGCCTACCGCACAAACCGAACCCGCCAACAAGGATCTTCCATGAACGCACGACTGACCATCACGGCGACTTGCCTGGTCCTGATTGGCGTGGCCGGCTACAGCGGCTATCGCCTTGGCGCATCGCACACCATGCCGGCAACGTCCGCCACGCAAGGCGACAGGAAAATTCTCTACTGGCACGACCCCATGGTCCCCGGCCAGCGATTCGACAAACCCGGCAAGTCACCCTTCATGGATATGCCGCTGGTGCCGGTCTATGCCGACGGCGATGACGCAGGGAATGGCGTGAATAAGGGCGGCGTCAGCATCGACAGCCGCGTCGCACAGAACCTTGGCATCCGCACGGCGGAAGTGCAATCCGCCCATATGGGCGCAGTGGTTAAGGCGCCCGGCAACGTGGCGATCGACGAGCGCAGCATCCGCGTGATCCAGGCTCGCACCACCGCCTTCGTGCAGCACGTCAGTGTGCGCGCCACCCTAGATCCGGTACGGCAGGGCCAGACGCTGGTCACTTTCTACGCGCCAGACTGGGTCGCCGCGCAAGAAGAGTACCTGGCGGTGACGCGCTTGCCCGCCAGCCTTCAGAACGATCTGGCAAGCGCCGCCAAAGCGCGGATGCTCCAGTCGGGCATGACACAGAGCCAGGCCGATGCGGTCATCCGCACCGGCAAGCTTCAATCGGCGCAGAGCATCGCCAGTCCGCTGGATGGCCTGGTCACCGAAATCGCGGTACGCGAAGGGATGACGATCAGCCCAGGCATGACGCTGTTCCGCCTGGCCGATCTCGCTCAGGTCTGGGTGATTGCCGAAGTGCCGGAAGCCCAGGCGCGCAGCATCGCACCGGGCCAGACCGTGACGGTGTCTGCCACCGCCGCGCCGGATCCCGTGCAAGGCAAGGTCGACGCGATTCTGCCCGACGTTGACCCTGCCACGCGCACCATCAAGGTCCGCATCGTGCTGCCGAACAAGCAGCGTCGCCTTGTGCCCGGCATGTTCGCCAGCGTCCGCTTTGAGAACGACGACCGGCAAGACGTGCTGCAGATCCCGACCGAGGCGGTGATCCGCACGGGGCAACGGACTCTCGTTGTGGTCGATGCCGGCCAGCGGGGCTATGCCTCTACCGAGATCCGCACCGGACGCGAGGTCGACGGCATGACCGAGGTGACCGCCGGACTGCGCGCCGGACAGCGCGTCGTAACGTCCGGCCAGTTCCTGGTCGATTCCGAAGCCAGCCTGCGCGGCACGTCGGAGCGGATGGAAACCCCGGTCACAGCTTCTGCGCCGTCGGCAACATCTGCACCATCGGCGGCAACACAGGAGCACGAAGCCACGGGCCGCATCGAAGCCGTGAACGCCGACAGCCTGACGATCTCCCATGGCGCAGTGCCCTCGGCGCAGTGGGGCGCCATGACGATGGATTTCGCCGCACATGATGCCGCCCAGCTCAAGGGACTGAAACCGGGTGACCGCATCCGCTTCCGCTTTCATCTGACCGAAGACGGCACGGCCATGCTGTCGTCGGTGCAGCCCGCAGGTGCCGAAGGAGGTCAGCGATGATTGCACGCATCATCCTCGCGTCGATCCGCAACCGCTTCCTGGTGCTGCTGGCCACGGTCATGCTGACGGTCTGGGGGCTATGGGCAGTCCGCACCACGCCGCTCGACGCGTTGCCGGATCTTTCCGATACGCAGGTCATCATCCGCACCCCGTTCCCGGGCCAGGCGCCGCAGATCGTCGAGAACCAGGTCACCTACCCGCTCACCACGACGATGTTGTCCGTGCCGGGGGCCAAGACCGTGCGCGGCTATTCCTTCTTCGGCGATTCCTTTGTCTACGTGCTGTTCGAGGACGGGACCGACCCATACTGGGCCCGCTCCCGCGTGCTGGAGTACCTGAATCAGGTGCAGTCGCGTCTGCCGGCGGCCGCCAGGCCCGCACTGGGGCCCGACGCCACCGGTGTGGGATGGGTCTATGAGTACGCGCTGGTCGATCGCACCGGCAAGCATGACCTGAGCCAGTTGCGCGCCTTGCAGGACTGGTTCCTGCGCTTCGAGCTGAAGTCGCTGCCGAACGTCTCCGAGGTGGCCTCGCTGGGCGGCATGGTGCGGCAATACCAGGTGGTGCTGAAGCCTGACCGCCTACGCGCCTACAACCTCCCGCAATCGAAGGTGATCGCCGCGATTCGTGGCGCCAACCAGGAGGCAGGCGGCTCGGTGCTGGAGCTAGGCGAAGCCGAGTATATGGTCAGGGCATCTGGCTACCTGAAGACACTCGACGATTTCCGGCAGATTCCTATCGAGACCAGTACGGCCGGTGTTCCGGTGCGCCTTGGTGACGTCGCGACGATCCAGCTCGGGCCCGAGATGCGACGTGGCATCTCCGACCTCAACGGCGAAGGCGAAGTGACGGGCGGCGTCATCGTGATGCGCTCGGGCAAGAACGCGCTGGAGACGATCGATGCCGTCAAGGCCAAACTTGCAGTGCTGAAGAAGAGCCTGCCCGCCGGCGTCGAGATTGTCACGACCTACGACCGCTCCGCGCTGATTCATCGCGCGGTGAACAATCTGTCGTACAAGCTGGCCGAAGAGTTCGTGGTCGTCGCGCTGGTCTGCCTGATCTTCCTGTTCCACCTGCGCTCGGCGCTGGTAGCCATCGTGTCGCTGCCGCTCGGCGTGCTGGCCGCCTTCCTCGTCATGCGGTATCAGGGCGTCAACGCCAACATCATGTCGCTCGGCGGCATCGCCATTGCAGTCGGCGCCATGGTCGACGCCGCAGTGGTAATGATCGAGAACGCGCACAAGCATCTGGAACGCTGGCATGCCGATCACCCCGGGCGGCCACTCTCCGGCGAAGACCGCTGGCGCGTGATTGGCGCATCCGCAGCCGAAGTCGGTCCCGCGCTGTTTTTCTCGCTGTTGATCATCACGCTGTCTTTCATCCCGGTGTTCACGCTGGAAGCACAGGAAGGCAAGATGTTCTCGCCGCTGGCCTTCACAAAGACCTACTCGATGGCGGCTGCGGCAGGCCTCTCGGTGACACTGGTGCCGGTGCTGATGGGTTACCTGATTCGCGGCCGCATTCCCGCCGAGCAGGCCAACCCGCTGAACCGCTGGCTCATTCGCGCCTACCAGCCAATCCTGACCCGCGTGCTGGCCTATCCGCGCGCGACCATCGCACTGGCGGTTGTCGCGCTGGTGGCCACTGCCTGGCCGATCATGCGGATTGGCGGCGAGTTCATGCCCCCGCTCGACGAAGGCGATCTGCTCTACATGCCCTCGGCTTTGCCCGGCCTTTCCGCTGGCAAGGCGGCGCAATTGCTGCAGCAGACCGATCGGCTGATCAAGTCGGTGCCGGAAGTCGCCACGGTGCAGGGCAAGGCCGGCCGTGCCGATTCGGCCACCGACCCTGCCCCGCTGGAGATGTTCGAAACCACGATCCAGTTCAAGCCACGCGACCAGTGGCGCCCGGGCATGACACCCGACAAACTCGTCGAGGAGCTTGATCGCGTGGTGAAGATTCCGGGACTCTCCAACATCTGGGTGCCGCCGATCCGCAACCGCATCGACATGCTGGCCACCGGGATCAAGAGCCCGGTTGGCATCAAGGTGGCAGGCACCGACCTGAAGGAGATCGACCGGCTTGCCACTCGCATCGAAGAAACCGTGAAGACCGTTCCCGGTGTCACCTCGGCTCTGGCGGAACGCCTGACCGGCGGGCGCTATATCGACGTTGACATCGACCGCGCGGCCGCTGGCCGGTACGGGCTCAATATCGGCGACGTGCAGGCCATCGTCTCCTCGGCGATCGGTGGCGACAACATCGGCGAAGTGGTCGACGGGCTGGCCCGCTATCCCATCAACGTGCGCTACCCGCGCGACTATCGGGATTCTGTCGAGCAACTGCGGAGCCTGCCCATCGTGACTGACCGCGGCCAGCAGATCGTGCTTTCCGACGTCGCCCGCATCCGAGTGGAACAGGGTCCGCCGATGCTGCGCAGCGAGAACGCACGGCTGTCAGGGTGGATCTACGTCGACATCCGTGGACGCGACCTGCGCTCCGCGGTGCGCGACATGCAGGCGGCCGTGAGCAAGGCAGTGCCGATGCCTGCGGGCTATTCGCTGAGCTGGTCCGGTCAGTTCGAGTATCTGGAGCGTGCCGCCGCGAAGATGAAGGTGGTGGTGCCATTCACGCTACTGATCATCTTCGTGCTGCTCTATCTGGTCTTCGGTCGGCTCGACGAGGCACTGCTGATCATGGGCACGCTGCCGCTGGCGCTGATCGGCGGCCTCTGGCTGCTTTATCTGCTCGGCTACAACCTGTCGGTAGCCGGCGTGGTCGGTTTCATCGCGCTGGCCGGTGTGGCCGCGGAGTTCGGCGTGATCATGCTGCTTTATCTCAAGCACGCCTGGGAGGATAGCCAGGCACGCGGCATCACCGACATCGATGCCCTGCTTGCCGCCATCCAGGAAGGCGCCGTGCAGCGCGTGCGGCCCAAGGCGATGACTGTCGCCGTCATCCTGGCAGGCCTGATCCCGATCATGTGGTCACACGGCACCGGCTCCGAAGTCATGCAGCGCATTGCCGCGCCGATGGTTGGCGGCATGGTCACGGCGCCTCTGCTGTCGCTGTTCGTGGTGCCCGCCGTGTACCTGTTGATCCGCCGTCGCGAAACGAAGACTTCCCCATCATTCACTCACACGCCCATCAAGGAGCAAGCATGAAAACCTCTCTCACTTCTCTGACCTCTCTCACCTCCCGCACCTCTCTCCACGCTGCCGTCTTCGCGCTCGCCGTTGGCCTGATGCCTCCGACGTTCGCGGCCGGGATGGACGGCGGTGCCGGCATGGACATGAAGCCCGCCGCCAAGGCAATGACGACGCCACAGCCCGTCTCCGCCGAAGTCCGGAAAGTCGATCCCGCAGCCGGCAAGATCACGCTCAAGCACGGCCCGATCATGAACCTGGGCATGCCGCCGATGACGATGGCATTCCCGGTCAAGGACCCGGCGATGCTGGCGAACCTGAAGGAAGGCGACAAGGTGTCGGCAACGTTCGACAACGTGGACGGAAGAATCACGGTCACCGACTTGCGCAAATAGCGCGATCGAGCCGCGCCGACGACCGGGATGGCTTGCCATCCCGGTGAAAAAAAGTCGCCGCGACCATCGCGGTCGCGGCCGAAAAGGGGGCTTGTTCGAAAGAAGGAGTCCTCGGACTTTCGTTATCCCCTGGTGTCAGGCGATCCGTGACCGAACGTGCTCCGTTCGTGGATCTGGCCGTCGCGCCCGTGTATCAGCAACTCAGCCCTCGTTCGCTTCGCCAGTTGCGTGGCGATGTCGATGGCTGCCTCTCGTGTCTGATATCGCGTGCGGGTTCCCGTCCCTTCGATTGCGATGGCCCACTCACTGCCGTGAGGGAGCACATGAATGTCGCCTGACATGCTGCGTCTCCGTTGACTTCTATGGTGCTATGCCGGCACCCTGCCAAGCACACCCACGTCGCTTGACTCGATCGGTTCGATCGGCTCGCTTGCGTGGGCTTCGCGCTCATAGATCATCAACATTGCACGTTCTTTAATGGCCTTGTGTACCCCCGCGGCAATCGCGGCGCCACGAGACGCGTATGCATTCAGCTGGCCATCGGATTCCACGGCCCAGTGGTTGTCCTGGGTGACCAGCACCTTCACGATAGATGTCGACATGCATGATCCGGTAGAAGTGGGTATGAATAAGTTCTACTCGGTATCCGCAGGCAGCGATGTAGGACGTTTTCCTATTCTGCGAGAAGGGGTGCGTCCGTCACGGCGCCATGCGAGCCGACTGGACCGTCAGCGCGAAAACGGGCCACTGTCGCAGACCACTATCAGCTTCGATCAGGGATGCAATCTGGCAATGTCGAGTATGGATACGGGCGCTATTTCTCCGCCTTGCCCTGCATGACCATGATGGTCTGCTGCATCAGCGCGCAAAGCGTCTCCTTCGGCCCTTCAACGGCAAATACTTCGGCCTGCGTCACGATCAGCGTGCGTCCCGCGCGGACGACACTGCCCCGGGCAATCAGCTTGTCGCCATTGGCGGGCGCCAGAAGATTCAGCTTGTACTCGACCGTCAGGACCGACGCGCCCGCCGGTACAAGCGACATCGCGGCGTAACCGCCTGCCGAGTCGGCAATGGTGCCGACCACGCCACCGTGAACGTAACCATGCTGCTGTTCGATGCCGTCCCAGTGCGGCACGTGAATCTCGGTTCTGCCCGCCTCCACCACGGGCAGCGTGGCGCGGATCAGATGCATGACGTTCTGGGATTGAAAGCTCGCCTGGACAGCTTCCACGAAGTTTGCGTTGGCGGGTGTCACCGTGCCGTCTCCTTTTGTGCGTTGGCGTGTGCGCAGGATTGTGGCATGGAAACCGCCTGGCGAGCCGGAGCGTCCCCGCTCCCCTACTCTCCTACTCCCCTCCTCTCCTACTCCTCCAGCTTCAGCCCGGTCTTCGCGACGAAGGCCTTCCAGCGTTCATACTGCTCGCGCGCGTAACGATCGAGCGCCGGACCGTCGGTGGCCATCACCTCGAACCCAGCCTGCGTCAGCTTGCGGTGGGTCTCCGGATCATTGAGGGCGGCCTGGAAGTCGCTGGTCAGCTTGCGCGCCACGGCCGGCGGCGTACCGGACGGTGCGAACACGCCAATCCACGAGTACGCCTCGAAGCCCGGGAATCCGGACTCCGCCACCGTCGGCACATCAGGCAGATCAGGAAGTCGGTTGGCGCCGGTGACAGCGAGGGGCTTGATGCGCCCCGCCGCGATCTGGCCCTTGAGCGCGGCGTAGCTCAGCAGCGTCAGGCTCGACACGTTCCCCAGCACGGCCTGCACAGCCGGCCCCCCGCCGGCGTAAGGCACGTGCAGCAGTTCCACCCCGGCCTGACGCTTCAAGTCCTCCGCGACGAGATGGTTCATCGAACCAAGACCGGTGGACGCGTAGCTGTACTGATTGGGCGCGCGCCGCGCGGCATCCAGGAATCCGCGCAGGTCCTTGCCGGGCACCGATGGATTGGCACCGATCACCAGTGGGAAACGCAGCGCCAGCGTGACACCGGAGAAATCCTTGAAGGTGTCATACGGCAGCCGGGACTTCGCAATGGGATTGATCGCATGGGTATCGAAGCTGATCAGCAGGGTGTTGCCGTCCGGCGCGGAGCGCGCCACGTACTGCGTCGCGACCTGACTCGCGGCGCCGGGACGGTTCTCCACCACCACGGGACGCCCCAACACCTCCGCCAGCTTGGGCTGCACGATGCGCGCGGCGATATCCGTGCTGCCCCCGGGCGGGAAGGTGACGACGAGCTTCAATGGCGTTCCACTATCCGCCCAGGCGGAAGTCGGCAACATGCCACCGGGCAGACACAGCGCGGACAGCGCGGCGATGACGGCAAGCCTGCCGCGTTGCGCGCGCGGCATCCCGCCAGAAGCGGCCGGCGTGGTTTGCCGGCGCGAGGAGAAACAAGGGAACAGCATGGTACGGCCCTCCTGTCATCCAGATGCAAAGCAGATATCGACTCAGCCCATCCACTGGCTGACCGGTGCCGCGGCGTCCTGCAACTCCTGCGTGATGACGTCCACCAGCGCGGGACCGTCATGCTCCAGCGCGGCGCGAATGGCCGCATCGAGCATCGCGGGATCTTCCACGCGCCACGCGCGCACGCCAAAGGCCTCGGCCACGCGCGCGTGATCGGTGCGGCTGAAATCCACGGAGAAGTAGCGGCGGTCATAGCCGGCCTTCTGGCTCGCCTTGATCCAGCCGAACACCGAGTTCGAGAACACGATCATCTTCAGCGGGATGCGGCGGCGTACCAGCGTTTCCATCTCGCCGCAGGTAAAGCCGAAACTGCCATCGCCCATCACGGAGACAACCGTGGTGCCAGGGCGACCCAGCGAAGCGCCGATACCGGCCGCCAGCGAGAAACCCAGCGCGCCATGCGCGCGATTGGTGATGAACTGCCGGCCGGCGCGTCGGCTCTCGTGATAGGCGGAGAAATACGGGCAAGGTGTGCCAGGGTCCGCGACCACGATGGCGTCCTCGGGCAAGAGGCGGTTGAGCGTATCGACCACGCGCTCGGGCTTGATCGGCCGCTCCAGCGAGGCCGCCAGCGGTGCGAAGCTCTCACGCTTGGCCGCGCGCGCGACTTCCACCAGCGCGCGCCCGTCGGCGGTATCGGCGCGGCGCGTCGGCAATCGGTCACGCACCGCGGCGTTCAACATGCGCAGGGCCAGCAAGGCATCGCCCACCATGCCGACGTCGGTGTTGTAGTTGGCCGCGATCACCATTGGATCGATGTCGATATGCAAGATCGGCACGTTGCGGCCGGGGAAGCGCCAGTGCTCGGTGGTGGTGGAGCCGGCGCGGCAACCGATGAACAGCACGACATCGGCATTGGCCACCAGATCGCGGGTGGCCGGGATGCCGCCATTGGCGCCTACCACGCCGGCGTTGAGCGGGTGCGTATCGGCCAGGCTGCCCTGGCCGCTGACCGTGGTGCACACCGGCGCGTTGAGCGAAGTCGCGAGCGTGTCCAGCTCAGCGCAGGCGCCCGAAATCACCACGCCACCGCCGCAGATGATCAGCGGCGCGCGCGCTTCGGTCAGACGGCGCGCGGCGCGATCGACCTCGTCGGGGTCCGGCGCGTAGCGCAGCGCAGGGAAACGATCGTGACCGGCCTGGGCCCAGATCCCGGCCGGGTCCACGTCATGTTTCTGAACGTCGTAGGGGAGGCACAGATGCGCCGAGCCCGGCTTGCCGGTCGTCATGGCGCGGAAGGCTGCGCGCACGGCGTCCGGAATCTGATCGGCACGGTCGATCGTGGTGTTCCACTTGGTCAGTGGTCGATACAGGGCTTCCTGGTCCAGCTCGGTCAGAGGGTATTTGCCGCGCGAGTTGACGGATACATCGGACGTAATGCCCAGCACCGGCACCGACGATTCGTTGGCCTCCACCAGGCCCGGCAACAGATAGGTGGCACCACCGCCACTCGGACCCTCGCACACGCCGACCTTGCCCGTGACGCGGGCGTAGGCATCCGCCATGTATGCGGCGCTGCGCTCGTCGCGCGCCAGCACGTGGTCCATGCCGTGGTCCAGGCGGGCCAGAGCATCGTAAAAAGGCAGGCTGGTATCGCCACACAAGCCAAAAATGTGCTTCACACCGTTGAGCTGGAGCATACGCACCATCGCTTCGGCGCCGTTCATCTTGGTCATCCGCTTGATCTCCATTGATCGGCCGGGTGAAGGAAGCGCCGGCGTCCGATGGAGCATACTCGAAAGAATACTTTTAAGTATACTGAAACGTATGCAAGAATTCGGACAGCAATTGCCGATGCCGGGTGCAGACAAGGGCATCTGGTAGCGCGCGCGGTATGATCCGTGCGATTCAAGAATCCCATCGGGCAGAAACAAGCATGAATTCGCCTATTTCCACGACTCGGCGCAAGCGCGGTTCCGACGTGTTCCAGACGCTGCGCGACATGGCCATCTCCTACGCGCTGAAACCGGGCGAGCGTCTCAACGAAATCGAACTGGCCGAGCAACTCGGCGTGAGCCGCACGCCGGTGCGCGAGGCACTGGCACGGCTGGCCACGCATGGCTTCCTGGAGGAGTCGAGCCGTGGCTACGTCCGCCGGCCGCTCGACATCCGCGAGATGCAGGACCTGTATGAGGCGCGCGTCGCCGTCGAACGCGAATGCCTGCGGCTTGCGTTCGAGCGTGCGTCAGCGGAGGGGGTCGAGGAATTGGCCCGATACCTGGAGCACAGCCGCTCGGTCTCGCCCGATACGCCGGCACAGCAACTCGTTGAACTGGACGAGGGCTTTCATTTGCGTATCGCGGAGTTGTCCGGCAATGCGGAGTTGCGCCGGATGCTGGCCAGCCTGAACGAACGCATTCGCTTCATCCGCTGGATCGACATGGAGAACGTGGGGCGCGATTCCACCCAGAGCGAGCACGCCGACATCGTGGACGCATTGAAGGCGCGCGACTGGCATCGGGCGGAGGCCCACCTGACCTCGCATATCGCGCTACGCCGCGAGCAGATCGTCGACGCCATCAAGAAGGGCCTGGCGCGCGTCTATCTGGAGGGTGAAGCGGACTGAAGGGGACTGAAGTGGATGGATGCGGGCCTCGCCGGCGGCCCACGCGTTAGGCGGTCAATCAGGCCGTTCGCATACTCAAGACAGCGTGGGTGGACACCATATCCGCCCAAAGCCGGGTCCGGATGCTGTTCCGTCCGGCCCGTTTGGCTTCATAGAGCAGCATATCGGCAGCGGCAATCAACGCGCTTTCGGTGACCTCGGTATCGCTGGCCGAAAAATCGACGGAGAGCACCCCGATGCTGACCGTGGCGCGCATACGCTTGCCATCGGGGCCTGGCACCTCGCTGTCCGCCACCGCGGCGCGCATATCCTCGGCCAGACTGGCGGCCGACTCGAAGTCCATCTGCGGCATGACGAGCAGAAACTCTTCCCCGCCGTAACGAACGACGCTGTCCCGTGGCTCGTGGATGCGGTCCTGCAGCAGCATGGCGACGTGCATCAGCACAGCATCGCCACCCTGGTGGCCGTGATTGTCGTTGACGCGTTTGAAATGGTCGATATCGCAAACCATCAGCGTCAGCCAGCGACGCTCGGCGCGAGCCCGCTCCAGCACCTGCGGCAGCAGCGTCGTGTGCAGATGGCGGCGGTTGAAGCAGGCTGTGAGATGGTCGCGGATGGATAGCGCCTTCAATGTACTGAGCGCCCGATACTCGTCGCGCCACAGTCGGTGATAGCGGCGTGCGGCGATGATGCCGAAGCTGTTGGTCAGCAGCAGAAGCATCGCCATCGTGACTTCGTCGGAGAACCTCGACTCCCCCCTCATCACGGCCAGCGCGATGAAGGCCGCCGTCGCGCCAAGGGCGATGCCAATCGCGGTGATGAGCCGATTCGGGATGAAGACGTAGATGACGATCAGCATGATGCAGAGCGACATCGCGTGCCAGGGCAACTCGCCGGGACGGAACCAGACGACCAGCATGAAGATCGCCATCCCGACGACCTCCGCCGCGCTGGCCACGGCCCGGTGGGCCAGCACCGACTCAGTTTTCCGGCGAATCAGATAGAGACCGCCGCAGGCAGTCAGCGCAACGGCGATTCGCCCCAGCAGCAGCACGAGCAACGACGTCCCATAGCCCAGCGCGGCCAGATCGGTCAGGGAAAAGGCCAGATAAAACAGCGAACAGAACACCAGGGTGACCCGCAACGACGCCCGCGTGGTCCGCAGATGGTGTTGCTGAAACTCCCGCTCGAGCCCCGGATCCGAGAACTCGACCCGAACCGGATCAACAGCGAAACTCATTTCGACGTCTGCTTCGGACATAAGCGCATGGGTGACCAGTCGGCCCGGCGGTCATTGAATGTGCGCCATTGTCTCCTATTACAGCCTGGCAGCCGGAAAGAATCCTCAATCCTTGATCTGCCTGGCAGAAGCCCGCGACCTGTCAGATCAGCTCGCGATACAGCACTGACAGCGATTCGCTACCGGGGGCGCCTTCGCGCCACATGCGCGCGGCAAAGGCGTCCTCGAACTCCTCGGTGCCTTCCTCGAACATGTCGTAGACGTTGTCGTGCGACAGCCCCTTCTCCAACACCATCAACGCGGCGTCAACGGCCTTGCGGGCGCGCTCCGGCAGTTGCGGCTGCAGCGCCTTCAGGGCGGCAATCTCGGCTTGCACCTGCTCTTCGGTCTTCATCGTCATGTCGTATTTCCATAGTGTTGGCGGCAGTCGCGCCGGTGGGCATTATGCAACGGGATCGGGCCGGGCAATCAGGCCGCTTGCCCGGCCCGGACGATACGCGGACCCGAGTGCCGTGTCAGCCGCTCGGCTCGCCCTCGCGATACCCCCCTTATTCATTCCCCAGTTCCCTTGCGGCACGCATTACACTTAGCCTGCCGCGTGGCGATCGGGCGACTTCACCCGTGAGCCGGCGCCGCTCGACTTCTGCTTGCTCTACCCCAACAAGGAGATTTGTCATGGCTACCGCGCCCAATCCGTTCACCGATATCACCAAACTGCTGGAACAGTACAAGCTCCCCGGCGTCGACATGACTTCGATCATCGAAGCGCGGCGCAAGGATATCGAAGCCCTCGCGGAGGCCAACAGGATCGCCTACGAGGGCATGCAGGCACTCGTGCAGAAGCAGACCGAAATCCTGAGCAAGAGCATGCAGGAGATTCAGGCCACGGCCCAGAAGATGGCCACGAGTGGCAATCCCGCAGAGGCCATGACCAAGCAGGGCGAACTCGTGCAGCAAGGCTTGCAGACAGCCTTCAACAACATGCGCGAACTGGCGGAAATGGCACAGAAATCGCAAGCCGAGGCACTGGCCGTGATCACCAAGCGTGCCGAGCAGAGCATCGCGGAAGCGAAAAGCCTGATGAAGCCAGCGGGCAAGTAGCCTCCTGGCGGCGAAGCCCGGCCTGACCGGCCGGGCCCGCAGGCCTGGAAGCGTCAACGTCTGATCGAACTGGAATACGGCATCAATACGGAGAACCGACCGGTGGCAGGCACCTAGTCCTGCCCGCCATTGCCTCCCGTTCGTCCCGCCTCGCCATCAATGCGCATCCGCGGCAGAAACTGCGGATATTCGCGCTGCATGAAGTCGATCAGCCCCTCGCGCACGACGCAGCGAAGATCCCACGCCAGACCCGAGGATGCGGCGGTGCACAGCACGCGAATCTGCATCGTGCGTTCCGTTGCGTCGGTCACCACCAGGTTGAAAAATCGCCGATCCCACTGGGGCGCGTTGTTCACGATGCGCTCCAGCTCCTTGCGCAGCGGCGCCAGCGGCATCCCGTAGTCGACATGGAAGAACACCGAGCCCAATAGCTGGGAGTTGTTGCGGGTCCAGTTCTGAAATGGCTTTTCGATGAAGTACTGCAGCGGGATGATCAGGCGGCGCTCGTCCCAGATCCGCAGCACCACGTACGTCGCCGTGATTTCCTCGACTCGGCCCCACTCGCCTTCGACGATCAGCACATCGTCGAGCCGGATCGGCTGCGTCAAGGCAAGCTGCAACCCCGCGATCATATTGCTGAACACCGTCTTGCCAGCCAGGCCGGCGACCAGCCCGACCACACCTGCCGAGGCCAGCAGGCTGGCGCCGACCTGCCGCGCGCCGGGAAACGTCATCAGCAACATCGCCGCCCCGATCACCACCACCAACGCCATCGCAATGCGCGAGAGCACGCGTGTCTGGGTATGGATGCGGCGGGCATTCATGTTGTCCTCGACATCCACGGGGTGCCGGTCCAGCACGCCCTGCGCGAAGCCGGCAATGACCCGCGCAACGAGCCATGTCATGGCGGCGATCAACAGCAGGCCATTGACATGCCGCACATTGTCGATCCAGCGCAGTTCGTCCGGGGCGGCCTGCCAGACAGTCTGCAACGCGAGCAGCAGCAGAACCGCCTTCGACGGGACCCGCACCTTGACGACCATGGGATGGAGTATCTGGGCGGAACGCGTGATCCGCAGTAGCAGCAGGCTGCCGATGCGATGTGCCAGCAGCACGACAACGACCGCAACCAAGGCCGCCGTCCACGTGCCAAACCAGGGGTGATCGAGAAGAAGAGGGAGATTCATCGGCGTCCTTCATCAGGGGAGGCGTGATGCCGGTTACGAAGTAACCGACACGACGAAGGGACAGAAGTTTCACCGATGTTGTCTGCGCTCCACAGACTTTGCGACGCAAGCATCGCACCACGCCTGGTACTCGGCGCGGCACACGCCAGCCATGCAACCGATCAACGGATCAACGGATCAGCCGATACACCAGCCGCGCGGCAACGCGGGCGCTCTGGCCGTCACGGTCGAACTGCGGATTGAACTCCGCAAGGTCTGCTGCGCGCAGCTTGCCGCTACCGCGCACGTGCGTGACGATGGCCTCGATCACGCTGATCGGCACGCCATACGCCGCAGGCGCGGAGACACCGGGCATGACGGCTGCCGGAAGGACGTCGAGATCGATCGTCAGGTAGACATGCGCGGCCTGCGCCAGCATCGCGTCGATCTCGGCCAGCCTGTGGTCGAGATGGCGTTCCTGCATCTCCGTGTCTTCAACGTAGCGCACGCCCAGCGCCTGCGCGTGGGCAAACAGCGATGCAGTGTTGCCGAGCCGGCTGACGCCGAGACACGCATAGTCAAACGGCTGCCCTGCGGCACGGCACGCCTCCGCAATCTGGTCGAACGGCGTGCCGGAACTGCCGGGCCGCGCAGTCCGCAAATCGAAATGCGCATCGAGGTTGAGGATCAGGACGCGGCCCGCGTCGCCCGCCGCATCCAGATGTGCCCTGAGGCCCTGCCAGGTGCCCCAGGCCACTTCGTGCCCGCCACCGAGCACGATGGGCAGCGCGCCACGGTCCAGTTGCGCCCTGACGACTTCACCAAGCGCCCGCTGCGCATCTTCGAGCGCGTCGCCCTCGCAGCGTACGTCGCCTGCATCGTAGAGCGCGGCCACGTCATGAACCGGCAGGCTGGCCAGGGCGCGTCGAATGCCGCGCGGGCCATCGGCCGCACCAACACGGCCTTGGTTACGCCTGACGCCTGCGTCGCACGCGAAGCCAACCAGCACGGCAGCGCCGGCCAGATCGTCGGTAGCCGCTACGGCCAGCGGCTGGACGATATTGAACAGCCGCCGCGTATCCCCGCGCTCGCCGGTATCGGCGCGCCCCTGCCAGACCGCATCAGGGGCCTCGGCTTGCGTCAATGCCGTCATTTGCCACGCGTCCGTTTCACGAAACACGGGTTTCCCGGGCGAGCAGCGCGTCCGCCTTCGGCTTGGCCCGCAGGAACCAGGCCAGCGACAGCAGCACGACCCAGCCCGCGCCAACGTACAGTGCCACGCGCGTGTCCTCGACATACCCCAGCACGCCGATCACGAATAGCATGAAGGCGATCGCCAGCGCCGGACCGACCGGCCACAGCGGTACCTTGAACTTGAGGGCGCGGACCTCTTCGGCCGACAGGCGGCGTCGCATGGCAACCTGCGACAGCAGGATCATCAGCCAGACCCACACGGTGGCGAAGGTCGCGATCGACGCAATGATCACGAACACCTGTTCGGGGATCAGGTAGTTCAGCACCACACCGCCGAGCAAGGCAGCGGCCATCGCCAGCACCGTCACCCAGGGCACGCCATGACGCGAGGTAGTGGCGAACAGGCGCGGCGCCTGGCCCTGCTCCGCCATGCCGTACATCATGCGGCCAGCACCAAAGATATTGCTGTTGATTGCCGAGATGGCGGCCGAGATGACGATCAGGTTGAGCACCGCCGCTGCCGACTTGATCCCCAGCCCGGAGAAGATCTGCACGAACGGGCTGCCCTGGCTACCGATGCCGGTCCACGGGAAGATCGCCATCAGCACGGTCATCGTCAGCACGTAGAACAGCAGGATGCGGGCCGGCACGGCGTTGATCGCGCGCGGAATCACCTTCTCCGGATTCTGGGCTTCACCGCCAGTGATGCCGATGATCTCGATGCCGCCGTAGGCAAACATCACCACCGCCAGAGACGCGATCAACCCTCCCGCGCCGTGCGGCAGGAAGCCGCCATGCGCCCACAGATTGGTCAGGCCCGGCGAATGCTCGCCATTCATCTTCACGCCGAGGAACAGGATCAGCGTGCCGCCGATGATCATCGCCGCAATGGCCAGGATCTTCACCAGCGCCAGCCAGAACTCAAGCTCACCGAACACCTTCACATTGCACAGGTTCAGCCCGCAGATCAGCATGACGATGCCGAGCACCCATATCCATTGCGGCACTTCGGGGAACCAGAATCCCATGTAGATACCGAATGCGGTCACGTCCGCCAGACAGACGATGATCATCTCGAGGATGTAGGTCCATCCGGTAAGAAACCCCGCGAGCGGCCCCAGGTACTCGCTGGCGTAGCGGCCGAACGAGCCGGTCACCGGCTCGCGCACGGCCATCTCGCCCAGCGCGCGCATGACCATGTAGACCGCCGCGCCGCCCACGATGTACGCCAGGATGACGGCCGGGCCGGCCAGCTGGATCGCCGATGCCGAACCGTAGAACAGGCCCGTGCCGATGGCCGAGCCGAGCGCGAGAAAGCGGATATGCCGCGCGCTCAGATTGCGTTGCAGGTTTTTCAAGCTGTCTCCAGAAGGATGTCTAGATTGGGACCGAAGGCCCATGGCGCGCGGATCTTCGCCCGCTTGGCGCCGGCGCAAGCGTCCGTCAGACGCTCGGCAGGATGCCTGCAGGCAGCAGGGCCGTCAGGTGACGCTCGGCGATCAGCACGCTGGCGTCTTCGATATCCGGCGCGAAGTACCGGTCCTTGTCGTAGAACGGCACCGACTGACGCAGCAGGCCGCGCGCGCGCTCCAGCGCTTCGGTGGTCTTGCCGCCTTCACGGAAGTCCATGCCCTGGCAGGCCGCCAGCCATTCGATCGCCACGATGCCCTTGACGTTGCTGGCCATCTCCCAGAGACGCTTGCCAGCGTTGGGTGCCATCGACACATGGTCTTCCTGGTTCGCCGAGGTAGGCAGGCTATCGACACTGGCCGGATGCGCAAGCGCCTTGTTGTCCGATGCCAGCGCGGCGGCCGTGACCTGCGCGATCATGAAGCCGGAGTTCACGCCGCCATTGGCGACCAGGAACGGCGGCAACTGCGACAGGTGCTGGTCCATCATCAGCGACACACGCCGCTCGGAGAGCGAGCCGATCTCGGCCAGGGCCAGCGCGAGGTTGTCCGCGGCCATTGCCACCGGTTCCGCGTGGAAATTGCCGCCCGAGATGATATCGCCTTCCTGCGCGAATACCAGCGGATTGTCGGAAACCGAGTTCGCTTCGACGCCCAGCACATCCGCGGCATTGCGGATCTGCGTCAGGCAGGCGCCCATGACCTGGGGCTGGCAGCGCAGCGAGTACGGGTCCTGCACCTTGTCGCAATGCGCGTGCGATTGGCCGAGCTGGCTGGTCTCCCCCAGCAGGTGACGATAGACCGCCGCCGCGTCGATCTGGCCGCGCTGGCCACGGGCAGCGTGAATGCGCGGATCGAACGGAGCGCGCGAGCCGAGCGTTGCCTCGACGGTCAGCGCGCCGCACACGCTGGCCGCCGCGTACAGGTCTTCCGCCTGGAACAAGCCCTGCAGCGCATACGCGGTGGAAACCTGCGTGCCGTTCAGCAGCGCCAGCCCTTCCTTGGCGGCGAGCGTGAGCGGCTGCAAATCGGCAATGGCCAGCGCTTCGCGAGCGGACAGCCATTCGCCGCGATGGCGTGCCCGGCCTTCGCCCAGCAGCAGCAACGACATATGGGCCAGCGGCGCCAGATCGCCCGACGCGCCGACGGAGCCCTTCAACGGGATGCACGGGTACACCTCGGCGTTCACCAGCGCGATCAGCGCGTTGATCACCTTGCGGCGGATGCCAGACAGGCCACGCGCCAGGCTGTTGATCTTGAGCACCATGATCAGGCGCACCAGCGCGTCGTCGATCGGCTCGCCCACGCCTGCCGCGTGGGAAAGCACCAGCGAACGCTGCAGGTTCTCCAGGTCCTCGCGGGCAATGCGGGTCTGCGCCAGCAGGCCGAAGCCGGTGTTGATGCCGTAGGCCGTGCGGCCCTCGGCGATGATGTTTTCGACGCACGCCACGCTGCGGTCGATGGCGGGGAAGGCGCGCTCGTCGAGCGTGATCTTGACGGGCTGCTGATGCACGGCACGCAGTTGCGCGAGCGTGAGCTCACCGGGTTGCAGATGCAGGGCGAAGACTGGCTGATTTTCTTGGTACGACATGGTTCAAATCCGGAGTTACTTGGAGGTGCCGAGCATCGGCAGGTTCAGGCCGTTTTCGCGGGCGCAATCGATGGCGATCTCGTAGCCGGCATCGGCGTGGCGCATCACGCCGGTCGCCGGATCGTTGTTCAGCACGCGGGCGATACGGGCGGCGGCGGCATCGGTGCCATCGCAGACAATCACCACGCCAGAGTGCTGGGAGAAGCCCATGCCAACGCCGCCGCCGTGGTGCAGCGACACCCAGGTTGCGCCACTGGCGGTATTCAGCAGCGCGTTGAGCAGCGGCCAGTCAGACACGGCGTCCGAGCCGTCCTTCATGGATTCGGTTTCGCGGTTCGGGCTCGACACCGAGCCCGAGTCCAGATGGTCACGGCCGATCACCACGGGCGCGGACAGTTCGCCCGAACGCACCATTTCGTTGAAGGCCAGGCCCAGCTTGGCACGCAGGCCCAGGCCAACCCAGCAGATCCGCGCCGGCAGGCCCTGGAAGCTGATGCGCTCCTTCGCCATGTCCAGCCAGCGGTGCAGGTGCGCGTCGTCGGGGATCAGTTCCTTGACCTTGGCATCGGTCTTGTAGATGTCCTGCGGATCACCGGACAACGCGGCCCAGCGGAACGGGCCAATGCCGCGGCAAAACAGCGGACGGATATAGGCCGGCACGAAGCCCGGGAAATCGAAGGCGTTCGACACGCCCTCTTCCTTGGCCATCTGGCGGATGTTGTTGCCGTAGTCGAAGGTGGGCACGCCCATCCTCTGGAAGGCCAGCATCGCCTCGACGTGCTTGGCCATCGACTGCTTGGCGGCCTTCACCACCTCGGCCGGCTTCGTCTGCGCGAGGTCGCGGTACTTGTCCCAGGTCCAGCCGATCGGCAGGTAACCATTGAGCGGATCGTGGGCGCTGGTCTGGTCGGTCACCATGTCCGGGCGCACGCCGCGACGCACGAGTTCCGGCAGAATCTCGGCGGCATTGCCGCACAGCGCGATGGAAATGGCCTTGCCTTCCGCGGTGTACTTCGCGATACGGGCCAGCGCGTCGTCCAGATCCGTGGCTTGCTCGTCGACGTAGCGCGTACGCAGACGGAAGTCGATACGGCTTTGCTGGCATTCGATGTTCAGCGAGCATGCGCCGGCCAGCGTCGCGGCCAGCGGCTGGGCACCGCCCATGCCGCCCAGGCCCGCGGTCAGCACCCAGCGTCCGGTCAGGTTGCCGTCATAGTGCTGGCGGCCAGCCTCGACGAAGGTCTCGTAGGTGCCCTGCACGATGCCCTGGCTGCCGATATAGATCCAGGAACCTGCCGTCATCTGACCGTACATCGCCAGACCCTTGGCATCCAGCTCGTTGAAGTGCTCCCAGCTAGCCCAGTGCGGCACCAGGTTGGAGTTGGCGATCAGCACGCGCGGCGCATCGGCATGCGTCTTGAACACGCCCACCGGCTTGCCCGACTGCACCAGCAGTGTTTCGTCGTCGCCCAGCGTCACAAGCGACTCGACGATCTTGTCGTAGCACTCCCAGTTGCGCGCGGCGCGGCCGATGCCGCCATAGACCACCAACTCCTTGGGGTTCTCCGCCACTTCCGGGTCGAGGTTGTTCATCAGCATGCGCAGCGGCGCCTCGGTCAGCCAGCTCTTGGCCTGAAGCTGATTGCCACGCCGCGCGCGGATCTCTACGTCACGGTAACGATTGGGGGTGCTCACGGTTGTTCCTCATCCACGGTTTGTTCACGACGGCGATGACGCCACAGCGCCATCCGATGTGGTTGTACAGTATTGTATAGACAAGTTGATTTGTACTGGGGTTTACCCCGTTTTCAGGGGGAGCAGATAGCGCGGCAAAGGGGACGGGAGGGAACGGGAGTGGACCTTGCCGCACAGTGGCACGGCAAGGTCAGGGGCTCAGCGGAGCAAGGAAAAAACGAAGGGGGGGCGTCAGGCGCCGGGGCCGAACCGCCCTTCCAGGCGGTGACGCGACCCCGGATGCAGCAGGCGGGCGAACGTCACGACGCGCTTGCCCGACCACGTGCGGCGCCGGATCAGCAGGCATGGTTCGGCGCGCGGAATCTGCAGGAGCTTTGCCTCGTCGGCGGTAGCAACAACGGCCTCGACGATATGCTCGCCTGCCGTCAGGGGAGCAAGGCTTTGCAGATAGGCATTCGGCGTGTCGACGCTGAAGTCCTGCTTCAGGTAGTCGGGAGCGAGGCCCGGATTGACGTAGCGATCCTCGATCTGCACCGGCACGTTGTCCTGGTAGTGAACGATGATGGAATGGAAGATCTTCTCGCCTTCGCGCAGATCCATCGCCACCGCGCGCTCGGGGCCGGCGGGCTCCTCGCGCACCAGGATCACCTCGGAATGATGACGATGCCCGCGCTCCGCGATCTCGTCCGCGATGTTGTTGACCTCGAGCAGCGAAGACTGCATCTTCGGCTCCGCCACGAATGTGCCCACGCCCTGCATTCGCACGAGCCGGCCCTCGGCGGTGAGTTCGCGCAACGCGCGGTTGATCGTCATCCGGCTGGCGCCGAACTGTTCCACCAGTTCGTTTTCGGACGGCACACGATGATGCGCCGGCCACGCGCCCGTATCGATCTGTCGGGTGATCATCTGCTTCAGGCGCAGATAGAGCGGCATTGGCGCGTCCTCGGCACTGCTGTCCATCGTCAGCTCAGGCGTTTGACGCGGCATTCTTGGGGTTCTCCAGCTCCGGGCAAGGATAAAGCGCGAAGCGTTGATCGATTCGCGCACCTATACATGATTAGACAATTGCCAGCATTATCGCAAATGCCGGGCTATTGGTATTCGCTCCTCGCGTGGGGTAAAGCCGGGCATGGAAATGCCCGGACTGCCGACGCAAGAAACCCCGCGCCTCGACTGCGAGACGCGGGGTCCGTGGCCGGCGACTGGCGCGCCGGGATCGGCCTGGTGGTCGTACTTAGTGGTCGTACTCCACGCTGGTACTGAAACTCAGATCGAACGTGTCAGACCAGCTAAGGTTCGCGAACGACATATCGCTCGTGCCAGTCGCCCCGGCAACCGCCGGAAACGCGGCCCCCTGATCGCCCGGCACCAACACGTTGACCACCGTATTGGCGGCCGCCGGCTTGGCACGCGCATTGCCGCTTACGAATACCTGCGGGGCGCCACCGATGGTTGATCGAATCTGTACGTTGGTCTTTTTCACGAACGGCACACCCGATGCAGAGGTCCAGCTCATCGGGAATGTGGCCCCGCCAGCGAACTCCGATCCCGAGCCCGGCGTCAGGGCATCACGCGCGGTCTTGCTGACGTCCTGCCACGCATACTGGCGCAGCGCATCCGGCGATGGTGGCGGTGTACGCAAACGCACCGCGTAAGTGTAGACCGGCGCCGCCGCATTGCCTTTCTGGTAGATCGCGAAGGTGTAGACACCGAACGGCACCACGTTCGCGAGTTCCGTGGCGCTCAACTGCGGATTCGAAAACGCGGCATTGCTGCCCGGCCATTTGAACTGCGCCTGCGCGGCCGGATCCTGGGCAACGCCGGCCAGACGGTAGCTGTTGCGGCAGCTGTTCAGCTTGCTCGAGTACTTGCCCGGAATCGCGCTGGCGTCCACACCTTGCATGTCACCCGGCGCAAGCTGCGCGTGGATATTGAGCGTGTCGCACGCACCGGTGCTCGGCTTGAGCAGCACCCCTGCACGCAGCCCCGGGCCTGTCACCACGGCGAAATCGACCGGCACGTTCTGGTCGTCCGTGATACCTACCTGCAAACTCAGCGAACTGACGAAGGCATTGGTGCCGGTGGTCGCTTTGGGGGCGTTCAACCAGTCCCAGCGCTGCGCATTGCCCGTGACCTTGCTCAGCACATGACGCTGGTTGCCGACCAGACGCCAGCCATTGTCGCTGGTCGCCCGAGCCGACGGCTGCAACGCGATCTGGGCGATCTGCTGCATGCCATCGCGGATGCCGTCGGCGCGTGTCCAGGACACCTTGATCCAGACCTTGTCGGCCGCCTGGACCCGGATGATCTCCGGCAAGCTGAAGACAGCGCCAGTCATGCCGTCGTCCCCAACGATACTGGAGCCCAGGTCCTGCTCGGCATTCGCGCCGTTGCTAAGGTAGCTGCTGGGCACGCCCGCCATCAGCGCGCCCGGCGTGACATCGTCGACGATGATCTGCGCACAGGCGGCCACGCTTCCGCTCAACCGGGCAGAAGCTGTCGTCGACGCCGCGAAGCACTGGTTGAACGCCGCCTGCAGCCCGGCAAGATCGCTGGCGCTGGGCAGGCTCGAAACCGGTGCGCCGCCAATCGTGGCCACGCTTGGCAGGCTTGCCGTGTCGGCCGCCGTCGGGGCAACACCGGGCGCAAGCTGGAGCATTGTCGGCGTATCGCTCGATGCGCCCGCCACCGATGTCAGTTGCACGCCGCCATTGGGCAGCACGTTGACCTTCACCTGATCGAGCAGACGGTCCAGCCCGGGCGCACCGGCCGTCAGCGGACCGGAGATCAGATCCACGCCGGTGTTGCCGGTGGCGGCCAGCAGAGCGGCCAGCGCATCCGAGTACGCCTTCACCGTGGTGCTGATCGACGATGCCGTGACCTTGGACTGCAGGAGACTGGTATCGGCCAGCAACTTGGTCGGGTTGTCGCCGATGATCGTCGCCGCAATCGCGTTGGTGAGCGGCGTGATGTTGATCGTCTGGGTGCCAGCCGTGGCGCTCAGGCTGATCAGCGTGGCCTGCGAGTCGGCTACGTTGCCCATGGCGGCCAGCACGAACGGTGCGGTCAGGCCGGTCACATCGCACTGGAACGAGCCAGTGGTGGCGTCGGCCGGGCAGCTTGCCGACTTGCCCGAGGCGTCCGTCAGCGTCACCGTGGCGCCTTGCATCGCTGCGCCGGTCGCCGCAACGCCGCTGACGACCTGCTTGGTGGGCGCGGTGGTGCCCGGTGGCGTAGTCGTGGTCGTGGTCCCCCCCGTTGAAGAATCGCCACCACCACCGCATGCCGACAAGGCAAGCACCGCGATGCAAAGCGCAATGGGCGTGAGCTTCATATTTCCCCTTCCGTGCTGTCTGTATTGAAAAACACTCTCGATCCGATTCAGAGCACGCAGATCCCCGTGGCCTTCGAGTTCGGGCCGATGGTGCTCGTGTCGAAATTCGTGATGTGGGGCAGCCCGGTTGCGCAGGCGATGACCCACGTGACCTGATTGTTGACGCGGGTCCCCAGGATGACCTGGGTGTTGCCGGCGCCCAGGCCATCGGAGCCCTGCTCGTAAACGTAGCCGCTCGGGCTGTAGGTGGCGCGCTGGCCCTTGCAAACGAACAGCGTACCCGTGTCGCCGGCCGGAGCGGCGTAGAGGTTGCAGAACGTATAGGAAATCGTCCCGCCGCACGTATTGGTGATCGTCGTGCTACCCGATGCGTTGTGGCCCATCCGCACGCAGTTCATTGCACTGACGCCGGACTTGAGGCCGCCAGACCCGGACGCGCCGCTGTCGACCGTGGCGCTTCCGCCCGTGCCGGTCGACGTTCCCGCACTGCCTCCACTGCTCGACCCACTGCCGACATACACCCACAGGCCCGTCGCGTCGCCACCGGCGCAATTCTTGTAGGTGAAGCCATAGCTGGTGGTCGCGCTGGGATTCACCGTGACGTTCATGCCACTCGCGAAGGTCTTGGCGTTCGTGAACCAGTCCGCCTGCGTCACAGAGGTATCGCATTTCGCGGTCAGTACAACGTTCGTCCCCGCCGGCACCGGGTTGTCCGCCGAAGTCGCGGGGGAACTCGACACCGTGCACTGCGGCTTGGCAACCGTGCACGATGCGGCGGGCGTGGCGTCGGTGGCGCTGCCCGTCCCCGCTGCGTCGCCGCCGCCCCCGCACGCGGCGATGGTCACGGCAAGGATGCCGAATAGCGTGGCTGCGGCGAATCTCCTGGTCTTTGTCATGGCTCGATCTTCCCTTCCGGCTGTTGTCTTGTTTTGTGCCGGCGAGCGTACGTGGCAACGGCCGGGGGCGCATCACCAAGATTGACGATGACAAGTGCGACCGTTTTGCCCATCTCCCCCGGTCGGCCCGCCGTGGCCGCCGTGGACGCCGTAGCTGGTGCAGGCGTGTATCGGTCTGTCCGGAATCCCCGGGGCATATACATTGCGATACAAATCCCCCCGCCCGCCGCTACATGCCGGTTACTTGCGCCACGTAGAGTCATGCACAGGTTGATCACACACACAGGAGCGAGAGATGCCGGAGATCGTCAATTTGCCTCGACGGGGCTTTATGGGAGTTGTGGCGGCGACGCTGGCCGCGGCGCAATTCGGGGGGGCGCAGACGGCCCGGGCCCAGACCAGCCAGTCGAAGGCAACGCCACTGCCCCAGCCACTGCCCCGGCCGGGCACTCATACGACCTTTGCGCCGATCAAGCAGATCAAGGCCGGCGTGTTGAACGTCGGCTATGCGGAGGCCGGCCCGACCAACGGACCCGTCGCGCTGTTGCTGCACGGCTGGCCGTACGACATCTACAGCTTCGTCGACGTGGCGCCGCTACTGGCGGCGCGCGGCTATCGCGTGATCATTCCCTACCTGCGCGGCTACGGCTCCACCAGCTTTCTGTCATCCGACACCATGCGAAATGGTCAGCCCTCGGCGATTGCCGCCGACATGATCGCGCTGCTGGATGCGCTCGGCATCCAGAACGCCGTGGTGGCCGGCTTCGACTGGGGCGCTCGCACCGCCGACATCATGGCCGCGCTGTGGCCAGACCGCTGCCGGGGACTGGTATCGGTCAGCGGGTACCTGATCGGCAGCCAGGCCGGCGGCAAGGTGCCCCTGCCGCCCGAGGCGGAGCTTCAGTGGTGGTACCAGTTCTACTTCGCCACGGACCGTGGCCGCGCCGGCTATCAGAAGTACACCCACCAGTTCGCCAAGCTCATCTGGAAACTGGCATCACCGAAGTGGGATTTCGATGACGCCACGTTCGAACGCAGCGCCGCCGCGTTCGACAACCCCGACCATGTCGACATCACGGTGCACAACTATCGCTGGCGGCAAGGGCTGGCCACCGGAGAAGCCCGGTTCGACGATATCGAGAAACGGCTCGCCACCGCGCCCACCATCAGCGTGCCCACCATCACCATGGAAGGCGACGCCAACGGTGCGCCGCATCCCGAGCCAAGCGCCTATGCCAGCAAATTCACGGGACGGTACGAACACCGCAACGTGACCGGCGGGATCGGCCATAACCTGCCGCAGGAAGCGCCCGCCGCGTTCGCGCAGGCAGTGCTCGACGTGGACCGGCGCTAAGGCACGGTGCCTTCACGGTGCAGGCGATGGGCAGTCGTCATGGCCGCCCATCCCCAACGCCACCTGCCTCACCAGGGCTCGAGACGCCAACCTTGACCGGTTGCCAGCAGACGATCCGTCAGGCCGAGGTTTTCCATGAACCCATCGTCGTGCGACACGACGATCAGCGCGCCCTGGTAACCGCGCAGCATGCTTTCCAGCGATTCCAGCGAAGGAAGATCAAGGTGATTGCCGGGCTCGTCCAGCAACAGCAGCTGCGGTGCGGGATCCGCGTAGAGCACGCAGGCCAGCGCCGCCTTCAGGCGCTCTCCGCCGCTGAGCGCGCCACTTGGCGCCATGATCTTGCGTGCGTCCAGACCAAGTTGCGCCAGTCGCGTGCGCAGGTCGGCTTCCGGCGCAATTCGATTGGCGATATGCATGTGTTCGAGCACCGTGAGCGCCGGGTCCAGATCGGCCAGCCGCTGGTCGAGATAGACGCAAGCCGCCGCAACCTTGAATGTGCCTGCCAATGGCTGTAGTTGGCCGGCCAGCACCTTGAGCAGCGTGGACTTGCCACATCCCTTCGGCCCGATGACGCCCACGCGTTGTTGCCGGGTCAGCGTCAGGCTGATATCGCGCGTGGCGGCCGGCACGAATGGCAACGCTACGGCATCCAGTTCGGCCAAACGCTGCGTGCCAGCGCCCACTGGCGTCGCGGCGAAAACGATTGGCGCGTCGATTTCCACCTGTCGCGCGGCCTCCCGCACACGTTCGTCGAGTTGCTCCCGGGCCGCGACCTGCTGCTGGCGCAGCTTGCCCGCTGACGTCTCGCTACGCGCCTTCTGCCGATCGAGCAGGATCTTTGCCTGATTGCCGTCCTGGCCGTGCCGGTCGCCGCGCGCCTTGCGCCTGGCCTGCCGCTCGGTCTGCTCGCGCATGGCCTGCTCCTTGCGCTTGCGTTCGCGCTTGCTCTGCTCGAGCTGATCGAGCGCATTGCGCCGGTCGTGGGCTTTGCTGCTGGCATAGAACGAATAATCGCCACCATAGCTGCGCAGCCCCAGCGCGGAAAGCTCGGCGATGCGCGCCATCGACGCCAGCAACTGCCGGTCGTGACTGACGACGATCAGCCCGCGCGGCCAACGTCGCAGTTGCTCGATCAACGCCTGCCGGCCGGCCCGGTCCAGGTGGTTGCTCGGCTCGTCCAGGATCAGGAAGTCAGCCTCCGACAACCATGCGCCAATCAGCGCGACGCGCATCGCTTCGCCGCCACTCAGCGCGCTGGCTGGTGTCGCCGCGTCCAGATGACCGAGACCGTTGCGCTCCAGTTCCTGCCGCAGCCGCTGACCGATATCCCATCGGTCACCCAGTACATTGAAGTCCTCAGTGGCGATGCTGCCGGCTTCGATACGCGCGAGCGCGTCAAGCGCATCCTGCACGCCTGCCAGAGAGGCCACGCAAGCCTCCGGGGCGGGCGTCACCTGCTGGGCCAGGTAGCACACGCTGCCAGAGCGCACACAACGCCCCGTGGCCGGCGGCAACTGCCCGGCCAGAATCCGCGCCAGCACGGTCTTGCCAGCGCCATTGCGCCCGACCAGCCCGGTGGGCTGCTGGTCAAACTGCTCGTCGAGATCGGAGAAAAGTGTTCTGCCGTCCGGCAGGACAAACGACACGCCTTCCAGCGCGATGTAAGGATTCGTCATGCGTATTCCAGAGATGCCAGTACCTCCCCCTGCTCGTGGGGAACCAGTGGAGACTAGCCGTCATGCAGACGGCGGCATCAATGGCGCATGGGACGAATACCTCGGTGATGGGTTGAAGTTGCGTAGTGTAACCGCGGTCGGCATCGCGTGCAGAAGGGCACTGACCGGGCCGCCTGGCCAGCGCCCACGCCCATTACAGGCTCACAGTGGCGTAGCTCAGCGTCTTCGGCGTTTTGACGATGACTTCCGGCACCTCGCCAACGACGACGGTATCGTCCAGACGGAAGCCACCCAGGCCGTACACATACAGTCCCGGCTCGGACGAATAGACTTCGCCGGCGAGCAGCGGCCGGGTGTTGAACGCCATATCCTCGGGATACTCGTGCAGCATCAGGCCCACGGCATGGCCCGTCCGGTGGAACACGTAATCGCCACACCCCCCGCTTTCGATCACCGCCTGCGCGGCGGCATCCATGTCGCAGACACGTCGCCCCACCACTGCCTCGGCCACGGCGGCATCCGTGGCCCGCGCCGCAACGCTATAAAACCTAGCCTGCTCATCGCTGGGCTGACCGCAGAACCATGTGCGCTCGTTCTCCACATAGAGGCCGTTCAATCTCGGCAATACAAGGTTGACGATGGTGTCGCCCTTCGCAATGCGCGAGCCGCACGCCGCGCCGTCGCCATGCGGGGACGCCGAAGCGGGGCCGGTGAGCGTCCAGCATTTCATGATCTCGAAGTCCTCTCCTGCGAAGCGGCGCGCAGCCTCTTCCACCATCAACGCCGCCATGGCGTGATCGAGCTCCTGCACCAGCCGGCCGGGACGAATGTTCTCGCGGTAGCGGTCCTGAACCCAGTCCGTCAAGGCCGCGAGGTCACGCATGATCTGCAGTTCCTCGGCGTGCTTGACCCAGCGCAGGCTGCGCATCTCGGCCATTGCCGGACGCAACGTCATCTCGGGAAGATAGCGCTGCGCGCCGGTCAGGATCGGATGCTGAACGTCGACGGCGATGCGCGACATCCCGAGGCCCTTCGTGGCCAGCAATGCGGCCACGACTTCAGGCAACTGCGACGGCAGCGCCAGCCGGTTGGCCACACGGGGGTGCTCGGCGTAGTACGTCACGTCCGAGAGCCATACCGTGCCCTTCTCCGTGGCAAACCGCATGTGGTTGGTCGATAGCTCGTTCATCACGGCGAACGTCTCGCCGTTGCGCGGCACGACGACGAACACGGGGCGCTCCCATGGCCACACGTCGAGCTGGAAATTGGTCGCGTACTGGAAAAAGTCCGGCGAGCCGAATACCAGCGCATCCACGCGCAGGCGGTCCATCAGGCGATGCATCGCGGCCAGGCGATAGTCATGCACGGCTTTGGTCAGATGTGGCATGGTCTTCTTATCAGAGCGGTCAGGGTAATCAGAGAGAAATGTTGAGACGGCGGATGACGGGGCCCCAGGCGTCGGCGTCGCGCTTCATGTAGCGCTCCACCTCCGAAGGCGGGCCCTTGATCGCATCAAGGAACTGGAAGCCCAGCTTCTCCTTGAACTGCGGATCGTCCTGGATGTGGTTGATATCGGCATTGATCTGCTGCACCACGGCTGGCGGCGTGCCGGCGCGGGCGACGATGGCATACCAGCCCGGCACCTGCACGTCATAGCCGAGTTCCTTGAAGGTAGGCACCGAGGGCAATGCCGCCAGTCGCCGATCGCCAGTGACCGCCAGCGGCACCAGCTTCTTGCCCGCGATAAACGGTTGCACGCCGGCCACCACGTTCATCATCACCGGCGTCTGCCCGTTCATCAGGCTCGTCGAGCCACCCGTGCCATTGAACGGCACATGCTGCATCGTGATGCCAGTGCGCTCCGCCACCAGCTCCATCGCCAGATGCGTGGAGTTGCCGATACCGCCCGACGCGAAGCTGATCTCGCCGGGTCGCGCCTTGGCAAGGCGCACGAAGTCCTGCAAGGTCTGAACATGCAGCGACGGCGATGCCACGAACACGAATGGCGAGTTCGCCAGCATTGCCACGCCGGTCAGGTCCTTGGCCGGCTGATAGGGCAGCTTGGGATAGAGGTACGGGTTGAAGCTGAGGTTGGAAACACCCGCGAAGAACAGCGTGTATCCATCGGCCGGCTGCCCCAGTACGTAGGAAATCGCCAGCGTCCCATTCGCGCCCGGCTTGTTCTCCACGACCACCGGTTGCTTCCACGCCTGGCCGAGCTTCTCGGCCAGCGCGCGCGCCAGTACGTCATTCCCCGTGCCGCCGGCCTGCGGCACCACCAGCCGGACGGGTTTCGTCGGAAATGTCTGTGCCTGTCCGATCAGTGGCAGCACCATCGCCACAGCCATGCTGGCCATCCTTCCCATTAGTTTTCGCAGATCCATGTTGCTTCCCGATGAGTTCTCTCGCCGCCACGATCGGTTGCGATGACGATGAATGTACCATGTGGTACACTCATGCCGGAAATTGGGGTTTACGTGAAAACGTGGGCATTGGATCGGGTTGGTGCGTGGTAGTGGCCCTGCATGGGCAACGCAAGGCGGCGGAAGTCGAAACACGCTCAGGCAGGAGGCCGCCGTGTGATGTTGTTGTCGTGTGCGCGGGAGTGGACCCGGCAACGCGCTTCCTCAAGGGTAGCGGGATCGCGCTCGAGAAAGGCGACGTTGCCGTAGACGAGTTGCTGCAGACGAATGTGCCGAACGTCTGGGCAGCCGGCGATATCACGAGCTTCCGCGATCCCGTCTTCACTCGCCGATCCGACGAGCCATCGTCGCGTGACTACGACTTCTCCAAGACGGCCATTCAGGCCAACCTGGCGCAGGGATATGCGGAGGTCACGGCGGTGTTGGGACCGATTTCAAACGCAAGCGATGGCCTGGTGCTAAAGCTGGGCGATTCGGATGAAAGTGTCACGGGGGATGTGCCAGACGGTGTCATGCCGTAAGCATTGGCGACAATGGGGACATCGCGATTTGACAGACAGTTGCCGCAGGAATCTCCGATGGGCGCCCGCTATGCGCCCTTCCGCCCCTTGCCAGGCGTCGCCATCTTGCTCGCGAAGTACTTGAGCGCGGCGGTGGTGCCTTTGCGGTCCCCGGTCGTGATCAGGTCCAGTAGCAGCCCTCGCATCGTGGCGACTTCTACCCGCGCGTAGAGTCGGGCTTCTTCCTCGCTAATGTTCATGCTTTGCTGCAGACGCTCGGCCAGCATCGAAGTCCAGCTACCGACGACGTCCTCCAGGAAACCGCTGAAGCGATCGCGATCGCGGATCGCCCTGCCGTAGATCTCGAACAGCAACTGCATCACTGGCAGATAGCCCGGCGCGGAATAGCGGTCCCATGCGGCTTCCATCGCCGCGCCGGTATCCATGCCGCCCGAGAACGCGCGCATGCGCGCCTGCTGCTCGGTATGTCGCACGCGAAACAGCAGCGCCTGCCAGAAGCCATCGGCAGAGCCAAAGTAGTAGATCAGCATTCGATGGCTGGTGCCCAGCGCATCCGCGACATTGCGCAGCGACAGGTCTCCCAGACCGTGAGCCAGCACGTGTTCTGTGGCGGCATCCAGCAGTTGAACGGCTTGCTCGCTGGATGAGCGGTCCGCGGCGGTGGTTTTGGCTTTCGGCATTCGCTGGGCTCTTGGTTGGCGCGGCCCCGGCATGGAACGCCGTACCGCAGCGCGTCAATGTACCACGCAGTACATCAGCAGACGCCCCCCGGAGACACACGGGACTGCGCCCCTTCCGCGATCCCGAAGGCCCGATTTGTGAATCGTGAATTCCATTGCTCCGGTCAGCGGCCTATCTTAGGTCGCGATCCGCGCTTCCGCGTATCAACACAGAACGACAAGAAACAGAACGGCACCGTCAGCCCAGCCATGTGCGCGAGCGCCGGACAAGGAGACAGGCATGACCATCAAGATGGGCGGGGCGCGTCTGGCCGCCGCATGGGTTGCGGCATCCGCATTGTCATTTGGCATGGCCGGTACCGCGCAGGCCGCCTGGCCAGAGCGTCCAATCCGGTTGATCGTGCCGGCCGCCGCAGGCGGCACCACCGATATCGCGGCCCGCCTGGTAGGCAAACGCATGAGCGAGATCCTGGGCCAGCCGGTGGTGGTGGACAACCGTGCCGGCGGCGCCGGCATCATCGGCTCGCAAGCGCTGCTCCTGGCGCCGGCCGACGGCTACACGCTGATGATGGGCAACATCGGGCCGAACGCGATCAACTACGCGCTGTATCGCCAGTTGCCCTACAAACCCCAGGATTTCGCGCCGATCACGATGGTGGTCTCCGTGCCAAACGTGCTGGTGGTCAATGCCAAGGTGCCCGCGCGCAACGTGGCGGAACTGGTGGCGCTGGCGAAGTCCGAGCCGGGCAAGCTGTCGTTCGGGTCGTCGGGCTCGGGCCAGTCGGTGCACCTGTCGGGCGAGCTATTCAAGAAGCGCGCCGGCATCGACATCATCCACGTGCCCTACAAAGGCGCAGCGCCAGCCGTGGCCGATCTGGTTGCGGGCCAGGTGACGATGATGGTCGACAACCTGCCCAGTTCGCTGCCGCAGATCCAGGCTGGCAAGCTGCGCGCGCTGGCCGTGACCAGCGGGACGCGGGTGGCCGAGCTACCTGACGTGCCGACGATGAAGGAAGCCGGCTTCGACGATTTCCAGGTGACGGCGTGGTTCGGCCTGGTGGCACGCGCCGGCACACCGCCGGCGGTGATCGCGCAACTGTACAAGGCCGCGGCAACAGCGCTGGCCGAGCCGCAGATCAAGTCGCGGCTGGCCGAACTGGGCGGACAGGCGGGCGGCGACACGCCCGAGCACTTCGGCCAGTTCATCGAACAGGAGCGCCAGCGCTGGGCGCGGGTCGTCAAGGACACGGGCATTCCGCAGCAGTAGCCGCATCACCGTATCGCAGTTTTATCGGCAAAGGAGTTCTCATGATCGACAAGATCGCGCCCTCGCTCGCCGCCGCAGTGGCGGGCATTGGCGACGGCGCCACGGTGCTGGTCAGCGGCTTCGGCGGTTCGGGCATTCCCGACGAACTGCTCGATGCCTTGCTGGCGCACGGCGCGCGCGACCTCACCATCGTCAACAACAACGCCGGCAACGGCGATGCTGGCATTGCCGCGCTGATCCGCGCGGGCCGCGTGCGCAAGGTCATCTGCTCGCACCCGCGTTCGAACAATGCCGAGGCGTTCATTGACGCGTATCGCGCCGGCAAGGTCGCGCTCGAGTGCGTGCCGCAGGGCACGCTGGTGGAGCGGATGCGCGCCGCAGGCGCCGGGCTTGGGCCGTTCTTCACGCCCACGGCGTATGGCACCGCGCTGGCCGAAGGCAAGGAAAGCCGTGTCATCGATGGCACCGGCTACGTGCTGGAACAACCGCTGCACGGCGACTTCGCGCTGGTCAAGGCACACCGTGCCGATCGTTGGGGCAATCTGACCTACCGCTACGCGGGTCGCAATTTCGGGCCGGTGATGTGCACCGCCGCGCGGCACACCATCGTGCAGGTCGACGAGATCGTCCCGCTGGGCGAGATGACGCCGCAACACGTGATGACGCCGGGAATCTTCGTCCAGACAGTGGTCCTGGCAACATCGGGAGACAGCCATGCATGACACCCTGCCCCGCCTCGGCACGCTGCCGCGACTGAGCCGCGCCCAGATGGCGCGCATCGTCGCCCATGACATTCCCGATGGCAGCGTCGTCAATCTCGGCATCGGGATGCCCACGCTCGTTTCCGACCAGTTGCCCGACGACCGCGAGATCGTGCTGCACAGCGAGAACGGCATTCTCGGCATGGGTCCGGTCATCCGCGAAGGCGAGACCGACCCGGACCTGATCAACGCCAGCAAGGAGCCGATCAGCCTGATCGCCGGTGCGTCGATATCGGACCACGCGGTGTCGTTCACCATGATGCGCGGCGGGCATATCGATATCACGGTGCTGGGAGGATTCCAGGTCGCGGCCAACGGCGATCTGGCCAACTGGTCGACCGGCGAGCCCGATGCGATTCCCGCGGTCGGCGGCGCGATGGACCTGGTGGTGGGCGCGGCCAGGCTGTTCGTGATGATGGAACACGTGACGCGCGACGGACAACCGAAGATCGTCGAACGCTGCAGCTATCCGTTGACGGGCATCGGCGTCGTTGACCGCATCTATACCGACCTGGCCGTGATCGACGTTCGGCCCGGCAAGCCATTGCTGGTGACCGGCCTGGTCGAGGGCGTGTCGTTCGAAGCGGTGCAGGCGCTATCGGCCGCACCACTCACGCTGGCGACCGACTGCCGCGTGCTAAGGCCAGGGCGCTGAAAGCGTCGACGGATCGGGCAGGATCACCACCAGAAAAAAAAAGGGGACAAGCATGACCAGGATGACAACCGGAAAGATGAGCCTGACCGCCAGCATCGCGCTACGCGTGCTGCTGGCCACCACCGCCATCGCCGCCCTGCCGCTTGGCGCTCACGCAGCGGATGCGTGGCCATCCCGCCCGATTCAGTTGCTCATTCCCTACCCGCCCGGCGGCAGCGCCGACCTGCTTGCGCGCCCGCTCGGCGCAAAGTTGCAGGAACGGCTGGGCCAGCCAATCGTCCTTGACTATCGCCCCGGCGCGGGCGGCACGATCGCCACGCAGGCGCTGGCCCGCAGCAAACCCGACGGCTACACGCTGATCATGGTGCTGGCCGCGCACGCGATCAATCCGAGCCTGTATCCCAAGCTGCCGTACGACACGCGCAAGGACTTCGCGCCGGTCTCGCTGGTGGCCAACCTGCCGTTGATCCTGGCCGGCAGCCCGTCGCTCAAGGCGCGCAACGTGCCCGATCTGATCGCCGCCGCCAAGGCCGCGCCCGGCACCATTACCTTCGGCTCCGCCGGCAACGGCAACACCGGGCATCTGGCGGGCGAACTGTTCGATTCGATGGCGGGCGTCAAGATGACCCACGTGCCGTACAAGGGTAGCGCCCAGGTGGTCAACGCCATGCTTGCCGGCGATATTCAGCTTACGTTCGACAGCATCTCGACCTCGATGCCGCAGATCCGCGCCGGCCGCATGACCGCGCTGGCCGTGACCAGCGCCAAACGTGCCGCGATGGCGCCCGATGTGCCGACGCTGGCCGAGGCTGGCGTGCCCGGCTTCGACATCAATGGCTGGTATGCCATCCTGGCCCCGGCCGGCACCCCGCGCGCCGTCGTCGACAAACTCAGCAGCGAGATTGCCGCCGTGCTGACCCAGCCGGAACTCCGTTCGCAACTCGCCGCCAATGGCTACGAGCCGGTGGGGTCCACGCCGGCCGCCTTGGGCGCGCACATCGACGCCGAACTGGCGCGATGGAACAAGGTGGTGCGTGACGCGGGCGTGAAGCTGGAGTAAGGACGCCAGCCTCGGCCCTCAGTCCTCTTCCATCAGTCCTCTGCCTTGGGGGCCGGATCGAGCACGAAGTCGTAGCGTGCTTCGCGAAACGGCCCATCAAAGCCGAAGCGCCGCGCCAGCGGATGGTCGGCAGGCCGCTCCTCGTAAGCCACCTGCAGTGATGGCTTGACGCCGAACACGGCGTCCGAGTCCAGATACGGATCGCCCTGATTGAACAGGTGCGTGACCAGCCGGCGATGGCCCGGCGCGTCGATCATGAAATGCAGGTGCGCCGGCCGCCACGGATGCCGTCTGGTAGACGTGAGCATGTGGCCGACCGGCCCGTCGGTCGGAATCGGATAGCTCACCGGCACGATGGTGCGGATGGCGTAGTAGCCCTCGTCGTCGGTGCGATAACGGCCGCGCAGGTTGCCCGTAGGCTGCGCAGTGTCCTGGCCCGAATACATGCCGTTCTCCGCGGTCTGCCAGATGTCGAGCACCGCGCCACGCAGCGGCGTGCCATCAGCGGAGAACACGCGACCATGGACCAGTGCAGGCATACCCGGCGTGAGAGCCATGTTCTCGCCTGCCGAACGGTCGGGCATCCCGGCGATGTAGAACGGGCCAAATACGGTGGTCTCGGTAGCGCCCGTGGACTGCCGGTGGTTGATCGCATCGACCAGCATCGACACACCCAGCGTGTCCGACAACAGGATGAATTCCTGGCGGACCAGGCCGTCGCACATCTTGCCGGTATCGGTCAGGAACTGGATGGCGGCAAACCACTCCGCTTCCGTCGGCTCGCACTCGCGCACATAGGCGTGAAGGTGACGCACCAGCCCTTGCATCAGCGCGCGCAGGCGAGGATCGGGCGTATCGGCGAAGCGCGCGACGACCTGCTCGGTCAGCGCGGCTTCGGCAGCTGCGTGGGGCGTTGCCTCCATGGTGTCTCTCCTTTGTGTTGGTTGCCGTGCGCCGATCGCCTTCAGGCCGGGCTCTCGCCGCGCCAGGCGCGTTCCAGCAACGCCCGGATCGGCCCGCGCTCGACCGGCCTCGGGTTGTAGTAGGGATTGGCGCAGGTCAGCGTGGCCGCCTCGTCCAACCCATCCTCGGGCATACCGATGGCCGACAACGCCGTGGCGAGACCCAGCGACTGGTTCAGCCGGAACAGCAACGGGCCGGCATCCTGCGCGCGTTCGCCACCCAGCGCCCGCGCCACGCGTGCCAGCGCAAGCGGCGCGGCGGCGTGGTTGTAGTGCGCGGTATGCGGTAGCAAGATGGCATGGGTCTGCGCATGGGGCAGGTTGAAAGTCCCGCCCAGCGTATGGCAAAGCTTGTGATGGATCGCCATGCCAACCGAGCCAAGGCAGGCACCCGCCAGCCACGCGCCGTACAGCGCGTCGCCACGGGCGTCGATGTCGTCCGGCCGCCGCACCACGGTGGGCAAGGCCCCGGCCAGCGCGCGGATCGACGCCTCGGCCATCAGGCTGATGATCGGGTTGGCGTCCTCGGCGTATATCGCCTCCACCGCGTGCGCCATCGCATTCATGCCGGAGGCAGCGGAGATCTCCACCGGCAACGTCAGCGTCAGTTCGGGATCGTAGAGGACCGTGCGCGGCAGCACGCGCGGGTCGCGGCCGGTCTGTTTCAGGCGTCCTTCGGTCAGGCCGTAAATCGGTGTTACCTCCGATCCCGCGTAGGTGGTCGGTACCGCGATGATGGGTTGCCCCGAAACGAGGGCGATGGCCTTGCCAAGCCCGATGGTGGACCCGCCGCCAACCGCCACGTAGCAGTCAGCACCCAGCCGCGCGGCCTCATCGCGTGCGGCGTGAGCCACCTCCACCGGCACATGCATCACCGCCTCGCTGTAGACGCCTGCGGAGCACTCCCCGAGCAACGCGGCCACCCGCTCGCCGAGCGCCCGATGCCCGGGCGTGGTCAGTACCAGAGCCCGCCGCGCGCCTAGCCGCAGCACCTCCTCGGGCAACGCTGCCAACCGGCCCGCGCCGAAGACCACCCGCGACGGCGTGGCCTGATAAACGAACGATTCCATCCCCTCTCCCAAGGCATCAACCCACCGAATGCGCTTCAGTGTAGTCCTGCTTCGCATGACGCACATGCCGGGCGAGCGGGCAACCGAATCGCCCGGTTCACGCCTGACTCAATGCGGCAGGACGGTCAGGCCCGTGGCGCCGCTGGAAGTCGTCCTGCGCTCGCTCCGGAGTACGCCGTTCTGATCGAACTCGAACAGCACCGTCGACGACAGGATGTCGCCGCCGGCGAACAGCGGACCGATAAAGGGAAGAAAGCTCTCCGGATGCGGCTTCGAGGTCGCATACGCGTAGACCAGCACGATCGCCCCGTCGCTGGTCGTCGCCTGCGAGGTTGGATTGCCGAGTTGCCCGGTCACGTCGTCGAGGGTGGAGAAGCCCAGGATGAAACTCTGCATCTGCTCGGGCTTGACATCGATACCAGTCGATACGCAGGCGGCCATGAGGCCGCACACCGCAACCATTGCGTAGAACCGGTTCATATCGTCACCGCCCTGCTTCCTGGGCCGTGACTGCAGACGTGCTGGTCGTCGTGGCCCGAGTCTGGCCGGGCAATACGCCCAGTCCATCCCGTACCTCAAGCATAGAACTTCCGAGGCCAGGAAAAACGCCCGCAAAAGCGGGCGTCAATGCAGGTGCCAGGTCCGTGGAGCAACGCCAACGGCGTTGCAGACGCATCTCAATGCGATTCCACGTGGCGCTTGAAGTTGTTCAGGATGGCCTGCCAGCCTTGTTGCTGCTGCTCGACCGGGTACTCCGTCTCGGCGACGAAGCTCACCCGCACCGTGACCCCCTGCGGTGCCTCGAGGAACTCGACCTTGGCGGTCCGGTCCCCGAACGCGTATTCGATCAGCTTGTTTTCCACGACCTTCGTGTAGGTACCGGCGAAATCGAAACCCATACTGCCGTCCTTGGCCTCCATCCGCGAAGAGAAGGCACCCCCCTCCCGCAAGTCAACCGTGGCGGCTGTGGTGTGCCAGTCGTCGGACGCGGCATTCCATTGCTTGATGTCTTCCGGCGTCGTATAGGCGTGCCACACCTTTCCGACAGGCGCTGAAACAGTGGTTTCAACGGTAATGTTCATAGACTCTCCCGACTCTCGTTCAAGGCCTCGGCTTGCGCCGTCAAGGCTGGCTCGCCATCCCGGGTGGCAATCAGCGCCTTCGGCGCCAGCGGGATCACGGCCAGGATCAGCCCATACACGGCGGTGGTGGCAATCACGCAATAGGTGAATCCGTGCGAGGGCACGCTATTGTAGATCCAGGAGCCCAGCAGATCGCCAGCGCGCCCCGAGAGCGCGAGCACCCCATCCACCAGCATCATCAGGGTGCCTTGCAGGCCCGGCGGGCACGACCGCATCGCGAGGTCGAGATAGGCTGCCGTGGCGATGCCGCCCATCAGCCCGATTGGCGCGGCCAGCACCAGCGCAAGGTCGGCGGAATGGATGAACGCCAGCGGGACCATCTGCGGCACGGCGATGATCGTGCCCCACCACAGCAGCCTGTTCAGCGCCACCCGCTTGCACAGATAGCCATAAAGCAGGAACGTCGGCACAAATGCGGCAGCGAAGATGCCGTTGTAGTACGAGTAGACGGAGTCCGACGCGTGCAATTCGTTGGTCAGGTAGAACTGCAGCGGCGTGGCGGAGCCCGGGGCGAAGTTCCACAGAAAGCAGATCAGCACTGCCGGATAGACGGCCTTGTGTCTGACCAGCCGCCTGACGTTCCCGACGAAATCGGTGGCGCGGGCCAGGGGCCTGTCATAGATCTGGCCGAAGACCGACGGGGGTTTCCAGAGCGCCAGCGCGACGATCAGCAGATTGACGATCGCCACCAGGAAGAACGCTTCCGCCGCCGCCAGATGGTCGGAAACATAGCCGGAAGCAAAGGCGCCCGCCACGACCGGAACAGACCCGATCACGTTCCACAGCGCGCTCAGGCGGCCGGACATGAGCTTTTCCTGGCCGACCAGGGCGATCAGCCCCTGATAGGCGGCCGCGACGAACCGGAATGCCAGCATGGCCATCAGTGTCCCGGCCAACAGCCCGGTGTACGAGAACCCCGAATACGCCATCCAGACGCAGGCCAGCGCGGTCATCGGCGCGAATATCAGGAAGTAGCCGCGATCCCGTAACCCGAGCGGGTTCCATTGGTCCCGCGCCAGTCCAAAGACGAACGCCACGTAGACGGGAATGCCCGTCACCAGCCGAAATGTGGAGATCTGCGTTGCCGTCGCGTGCAACTCGTTCTTGAGGACATACGACGTCTGGATATCGACGAGCGCGCCAGCCGGCGTCGCCAGATAGATGAACAGGGTCAGCCAACCAAAGTACAGCAAGGTTCGGTCGTTGCCCTCGGAGCCCTGATGACCTGAAGCGGCCAGCATCGTCGTATCCACGTGGCAAGACTGCGATGGTGATTCGCTCTGGTCCTGCGACCGGAACGGCTAGCAGCACGGCTCCTTGGAGTGCCCGTGACAGCACACGGCGGCTGCTCGAAATAAGTGTAGGTAAGAAAACGTGGTCGCACCGCGCTCAGGTGTCCGCCCTTGATCCCGCCGCATGGGTGGGTTGCCACTCACGCCGGGCGGCGACGAAGTAACAGGAAGCCCAGAATGCCCAGTATCGGGCCCGGCAGCAGAATCCAGGACGTCTTCAACCCCAGTTCGCCGAGGTAAGTGGACGCCAGCGCAATGGACACCACGGTCAGCGCGAAACCGATCGAGTTCTGAATGGCAAGCGCGCCCCCAACCAAGGTTGGCGGGCAGGCCCTGGCCGCCAGGGCCGAGAACTGTGGCGAGTCCGCGATGACGGTCGCCCCCCAGACCAGGAAGAAGAACAGCAGCCAACCCGGCGAGAGCGCATCGGCGGCGAATGGCAAGAGCAGGCAGCACGCGCCGGAGATCGCCAGAGCGCCCAGCGCCACACCGGCGCTATCCACCCAGCGGGTCAGCAGGCCACCCGCAATACAGCCAAGGGCGCCGATGCCGATGATCGCGAATGCCAGCGTGGAAATACTGAGTCCACCGAAAACGGACGGCAGCGACGAGCGGGCGACAAGCATCGGCAATACCGTCCAGAACGCGTAGAGCTCCCACATATGCCCGAAGTAGCCCACCGCCACCGCTCTGAACCGGCGATCGCGAAAGGCGCGCAGCGGATTGCCGGGGCTTGGCGCACCATGCCGGCGCACCGGCAGATGCGGCCCATTGCCCAGGCAGAGCACCAGCACCGCCGCCGCGCACGCCAGCACCGACGAGCCCGCCATGACGTACTGCCAGGGCCACTGGGCAGCCGCGATACGCAAGCCGTGTGGCAGCGCGGTCCCCAGCGTCAGCATTCCCACCAGCAACGCCAGCGCCGCGCCCGCCCTGTCCGGCGCCCAACTGATGATCAGCTTCATGCCGATCGGATAGATGCCCGCCAGGCACACCCCTACCGCGAACCGAAGCGCGATGGCGGCAGAGAAATCACCGGACAGGCAGGCGAACCACGCGTTGAACCCTGCCCCGAGCAGGGCCGCCAGACCGAAGATCCGGCTCGCGGAGAACCTGTCGGCGAGCCCCAGCAAGGCGAAAGCCATGGTGCCGAGAATGAACCCGGCCTGGACCGCCGCCGTCAGCGTGCCGATATTGGCTGCCGTCAGCCCCCACGTCCGGACGAGGTCGTCGGCGGCACTGTTGGCGCTGAACCAGAGTGACGTGCCAAACAACTGCGCGATGGCGATCGTCAGCACCGGCGAGAATTGAGCGGATCCCCGTTTCACGGTTGTGTTCGATCCGAGCCTGCGGGATTACCGCTGGGCGACGTCCGGGGTGCTGCGATGATCGATATTGAGCTGCATGAATACCAGGTCGAGCCACTTGCCGAACTTCATGCCGACCTCCTTCATCAGGCCGACCTGCTCGAAGCCAAGCTTCTCGTGCAGGCGGATCGAACTGGCATTTCCAGCCTCGATGGCGCCCACCATGATGTGCTTGTTCAGGTCGCGCGCGCGCTCGATAAGCGCCTGCATCATCAGCCCGGCAATGCCCCGGCCCCGCTGGTCGTTCCGGATATAGACCGAATGCTCCACCGTATGGCGATAGCCGTCGAAAGCACGCCAGTCGCCGAACGACGCATAGCCCACCACGGCCCCCGCCTCGTCCTGCGCGACCAGCACCGGAAAGCCCGCCTTGCGGCGCGCGGCCAGCCAGTCCTTGCGATTGTCCACGTCGACCAGCACTTCGTTCCAGATCGCCGTGGTGTTCGCCACCGCATCGTTATAGATCGCGCAAACCGCTTCCATGTCGTCCGGCGTGGCATCGCGAATCGTGATTTCTGACATTGTTTACCCCTTGTTTCCTGTTCCACCTTTTCAGGCGCAGACGCAAGCATCCGCTACCTCTTCGACCTTTGCAATCGGGCACATCGCAAGCCCTGTCCAACGGGTAGCCACCGACGTGACCGCCCGCCTGCTCGACATCGCGCATCTGGAAGCCCCGATCAACGTGGAGGTCACGTCCGACCCCGAGGTCCGTGCCCACCGCGATATCGATCTTCTCCCCGGAAATGATTGACGAAAGCGCTTCTGCTCGCACCCTTGCGGCTGATAACCTACCTTTGTCAGAATCGCCCGAGCCGGTCGTGAAAGATCAGAACGCTACAGAATCCGTCCGCATCCGCTTGATCAAGGCCGCACTGGATGGCGTCCTCGCCGACGACTATCACCACGTCACGACCCGCCGCATTGCCCAAATTCGCCAAGGAGAATGAGCATGACGTTCCAGATGAACGCAGGTGCCGTGCGCCGATTCGCCAAGGCCATGAGGTTCGGCGCCTGGCTTCAATCGATCACTGAGAGGATGACGCCAGCACCTTTCCGGCTGGTGCAGATCGGCTCGGCCTACTGGCAATCGAAAGCGCTCTACGTGGCGGCGAAGCTGGACCTGGCGACTGTCCTGGGAACGGCAACCCTGACGGCATCTGCGCTGGCCAGCCGCGTCGGCGCCAATGAAGATGCGCTCGGACGCCTGATGCGATTGCTTGCAGCCATGGGCATCTTCGAGGAAACGGCCCCCATGGTCTTCCGCAACAACAAGCTCTCCCGGTGCCTGGCGAGTGACGATCCCCAAAGCGTCCGGGCCATGATCCTGATGCACAACTCGGAAACCATGAGCCGCCCATGGTTCGAGCAACTGGAGGCCGGCATCCGCAGTGGCACGCCACCGTTTCTACTCAGCCACGGCGAGGACCTGTTTGATTACCTGGACCATCACGCCGATTTCGACCAGCTTTTCTCGGAAGCCATGAACAGCGTCGAGGCACTGGCTGGCGACGGCTTTGCCACGGATCTGGATTGGGCCCGGTTCGACCGCATCATCGACGTTGGCGGATCACGGGGCACCAAGTCGCTGGCGATCCTGCGACGCCATCCCAGGTTGACGGCACTGATCGTGGATCGGCCCCAGGTCATCGAGGAAGCTCAACGCTACTGGGCAGAGCACCATGCGGATGGCCTCGAACGCCTGCAATTTCAGGCTGCGAACCTGTTTGAAAGCCTGCCTGCCGCTGGTCCGAAGGATGTCTACCTGTACTCGGCCGTCCTGCATGGCTTTGACGACCCTACCTGCGTGCAGGCGTTACGACGGCTCCGCGAAGCCATCGGCAAAAGCGGCGCCCGCGTGGCAATCCTGGAGATCGTTGTTCCGGAAAAAGGCGCCGACATCTCCAGCGCATCGTTCGACATGCAGATGTTCGTCGGCAGCCGGGGGCGCGAACGCACGTTGACCGAATGGAAGGCAATCATTCAAGCCGGCGGCCTGGCGCTTGAAGAGGTCGTGCGTCTCCGGTCGCTCGGGAGCATTCTGGTGTTGCGTGCGGGGTGAAGTGGACGGTTGCGTTGAGAACGTTGAAAGAACGTTGAGTTGGTGCGATTGGGTCGTGAAGCGACAGGCAAGGGCTACTGGCCCAGATCAATCACGCTGCAAGGTGAGCCGGGGCCGGCGCCGCTGGCCGGCGCGCAAGGTGCCGGGCGCGACGCCCTGCCAGCGCATGAAGGCCTTGTTAAAGCCGGCCTGTGTCTTGAACCCCAATGCCCGCGCGACATCGCCAAGCTGCATGTCCGTATTGGCCAGCAGCCGTCGCGCCAGCGTATCGCGCTCCTCGTCCAGCAGTTGGGCAAACGAGGTGCCGTGATCCTGCAGGTGGCGATGCAACGTAAAGCGGTGAACCGCGAACAGCGCGGCCAGCCGCGGTGCGGTGCATTCGCCCAGCAGCATCAGGTCGCGGATTGCATGCCGAACCTGCCCAAGGAAATCCGGCGCGACATGCGACTCCAGTTCGCCCAGGTAGCGCACCACGGAGGACTCCACCGCCTCGCCTGCCACACCCCCGACGCCGCATCGTTGCTCGAGCGTGGCGGCCGGAAACACGAATTCGTCACGCGGCTGGCCGAAGCGGACATCGGAACCGAAGTGCGCCGCATACGGGCCAAGCTCCAACGGCGGCGGCCGCGACAAGGACACAGCCGCCGGCATCCAGAGCTTGCCGAGCACCAGGCGGAATAACTGGAGGTTGGCTGCCAGGTAGGCCGTCAGCAGCGCCTCACGGCCAGCAAAGACGCCGTCGATCTCAATTGAGAAGACGGCGTAGCCGTCGCGCACGGTCAGCGCCGTGTTGATGCCCCGGTACCAGATCCGACCATAGCGCAGCAGGCCCTCCGCGGCATCGCGCACGCTCCGAGAGGACAACAGCAGCAGGCGCAGCGGGCCGGCGTTCTCCATATTGGCGCGCGCGCCGACCAGCACTTCGAGATGGGGCCGGCCGGTCGCGTCCGCCGCATCAGCCAGGATGCGGCCGCATACCTGTAGCGCCAGGGGTGCCATGGGTTCATGCAGCGACGCGTGCCCGATCCCATGACGCGCCAGGATTGGCCAGGGATCGTCGCCCTGCGCCTGAAGAACTTCGACCACCCGCGCAAGCGTGCCGACTGGCACGGAGCGGCTCTCGGGCTTCAAGGTTCGGGTTTTCACCAGATGTGATCGTCAGATAAAAAATAGTGACAGAAGGATAAACGCAGGATCGGACAGCTGTCCAGAATACCTGCACCGCCCCCACTGCAAAGGGCTTCACCTTCAGGAGACTATTCATGCATTTTCTCGACGACAGCCTGCTTCCCGAGAACCAGGAAAAGCTGGTGATCCAGGTCGCGCCCTACGGCCCCCAGTTTCTGCCATCCGATTCGGACGACATTCCGGTGAGCATGGATGCTCAGATCCAGAAGGCCGTCGATTGCTATAACGCCGGCGCCACGGTGCTTCATGTGCATGTGCGCGAGGCAGACGGCAAGGGCTCCAAGCGCCTGTCGATGTTCAACGAGATGCTGGCCCGTCTGCGTGCCGCCGTTCCGGACATGGTGCTGCAGGTCGGCGGCTCGATCTCGTTTGCGCCGGAGGGCGAAGGCAAGGCCGCCGAATGGCTGGACTATGACAGTCGCCATATGCTGGCCGAACTGGATCCCAAGCCGGACCAGGTGACCATTGCGATCAACACCAGCCAGATGAATATCTGCGAGATGCTGACCGCCGACGACGTCAAAGGCACCATCCTCGAGAAGCCTGAATACTTCAAGGCGTACAGCGAGATGGTGGTCGACTCCAAGCCGTCGTTCTTCATCGAGCACCTGGAGCGCCTGAGCCGGGCCGGAATCCAGCCGCACTTCATGCTCGGTCACGTGGCCCAATTGGAGACCGTTGAGCGCCTGATCCGCAAGGGCCTGTATCGCGGCCCGCTGATCCTGAACTATGTCGCCATCGGCGGCGGCGCGGCCGGCCTGCACCCTGCTGACATGATCGAGTTCGCGCGCCGCACGCCGGACGGCGCGGTGCTGACGATCGAAAGCGCCATGCGCGCGGTGCTGCCGATGAACGCCATGGCGATCGCGCTGGGGCTGCATGTGCGCGTGGGCATCGAGGACAACCTGTGGGGCCGCAAAGGCGAACGCATGACCTCGGTGCAGCAAATCGAGCAGACCGTGCGTCTGGCGCGCGAGTTGGGCCGCGAGGTAGCCAACGGTAAGGAAGCGCGCCGCATCTACAAGATCGACGAGTGGTACGACAGCGCCGACGAAACCATCCGCCAGCTGGGCATGGCGCCGAACCGCAAACCAGGCCAGCGCGGCTTCACGGTGCCGGGCAGCGTCTGAGCACAGCCATGCCGCCACGTCACGCGCGGCGCTCCGCGCTGCGCGTGATGCTTACCTCCGAATACAGTTTCCGGCAGAGACCAATCATGAAGCTGAACAACAAGATCGCCTTGGTGACGGGCGTTGGTCCGGGCCTGGGCCAGGGCATCGCCGTGGCACTGGCACGCGCAGGCGCCGACCTGGTGATTTGCGACATCAACCCGGCGTCGCTGGCCGCCGCGCGCGAGGCGGTCCTCGCCGAGGGCCGCCGCTGCCTTTCCGTCGCTTGCGACGTGTCGTCGAGCCAGCAAGTGGCCGACATGTTTGCGCAGGCGCGCGAGACCTTCGGCACAGTACATATACTCGTCAACAATGCCGCGCTGACCCCCAACCGCCCGGTGGACACCGAGCGCCGCAACCAGCTTTATACGTACCTGCAAACGCCGCTGCCACGCGCGTCGCTCGGCTTCACCAGCGAGATCACCGACGAAGAATGGCTGCGATATTGGGGCGTAAACGTGCATGGCACCTTCTATTGCACCCGAGAAGCGCTCCGGCTGATGCAGCCGCAACGCTATGGTCGCATCGTCAATATCGCCTCGATCGCCGGGATCTCGTCAAAGAGCGCGCACAGCCCGCACTACAGCGCCACCAAGGGCGCCGTGGTGGCCTTCACGCGCTCCGTGGCGCTGGAAGTGGCCGGGGCGAACATCCACGTCAACGCGATGGCACCTGGCGGCGTCGCGACGCCGGCCTTCAACGAATTTCTGGAAAGGATCGGCGAGGACGGCCGCAACCGGCTCTGGCAAGGCTGCCCAGCAGGCCGCTTCGGCACCGTGGAGGAGTACGCCGCAACCGTGCTGCACCTCGCCAGTGACGAGCACTACCTCGTAGGCCAGGTCATCAGCCCAAATGGCGGCTCGGTGATCTGAGCCCGCCTTCAGACTTCGAAAACCATGCAACTCAATCTTTTTCCACACTACAAGGCGCTGCGCGATACCGGTGTGCTCGGCAGCGAGCTCGATCCGCTGACTGACTGGGATCCCGGCTGGATCGCTGGGTGGGTCGCACTGGCGCGCGATGCGCAAGCTGACGATGTGCTTGACCCCAAGCTGGTCGCGCTAATCCGCCTGAATCTCGATGTCACCGCCACCCACCTGTACAGGCCGGGTGTGTCCCGCCACGTGCGCGAGGCTATCCGCCTGGGCGCCACCCGCGCCGAGATCCTGGAAGTGTTCAAGCTGGCCAGCGTGGTCGGCATCCACGCCTGCGCGGTTGGCGTGCCGGCGCTGGCCGAAGAACTGGCGCGCGCTGGCATTCCCGATGACCCCGTGACGCCCGGCGCCACGCCGGTGTGCGACGCGGTGCGTGCCAACGGCATGTTCAATCCTCTTTGGGAAACGCTCTATCGCTGGGATCCCCAGTACCTTGAGAAATTCCTCGCAATGGGCTTCGGCTTGTGGAAGGACAACATCCTGCCGCCGCTGTGGATCGAGTTTCTCTGCATTGCCGGCGATGCCGCGATCACCCACATGTACGGCCACGGCACCCAGCGGCATATCGAAGCCGCGCTGCGGCTCGGCGCCACGCGCGCGCAGATCCTGGCGGTGCTGAAGATCGTCAGCCTGCAAGGCATCGAGGCCTGCGAACTCGCGGTGCCGATGCTCGACCGCGCCATGCGGGAAACCGCGGCCTGACCCCGGGGCCGGATCTGCCGGCCTCTTCCCGCAAAGCCCAGGAGTACGCCGTGCATCCAATCGCCCCCACTGCAGGCAATACAGCATCGCTCCCTCAGGACGCCGACACGCTCGCCGCCATCTATCGCAAGATCATGTGGCGGCTGCTGCCGTTCCTGTTCGTTGCCTACGTGCTGAACACGATCGACCGCATCAATATCTCGTTCGCCAAACTGCGCATGGCCAGCGACCTCGGACTCTCGGATGCCGCCTATGGCATCGGTGCGGCGGCCTTTTTCGCCGGGTACATCCTGTTCGAGGTGCCAAGCAACCTGTATATGCAGAAAATCGGCGCGCGCCTGACCATCACACGCATCATGCTGCTGTGGGGCCTCGTGACGATCGCCACCAGCCAGGTCAGCTCGCCGGAAGCGCTCTACGTCGCGCGCTTCCTGCTCGGCGTGGCCGAGGCAGGCTTCTTTCCGGGCGTCATCCTCTACCTGACCTACTGGTTCCCGACCCAGCGCCGTGGACGGATCACCTCGCTGTTCCTGATGTCTGGCACCTTCGCCGGAATGATCAGCGGCCCGCTGGCCGCGGCGATCATGCTGCACCTGGACGGATGGATGGGGCTGCGAGACTGGCAGGCGCTGTTTGTGGTGGAAGGCATCCCTGCGGTGCTGCTCGCCCTCGTCGCCTATCGTTTCCTCGACGACAGTCCGGCACAGGCGGCGTGGCTCAGTCCGACAGAGAAGTCACTGCTTGCCAGCGATCTTGGCAAAGAGGTCCACGCACAACAACACGGCGGGATCAAGGCCCTGCTCAAGGATCCACGCATCTACGTCATCGGCCTTACCTTTCTTTCGATCTATGCCAGCACCAATACCATCGCGTACTGGATGCCCACGCTGATCCAGGGCTTTGGTGAGGCCCAGGTGACACGCATCGGCTGGATCTCCACACTGCCCTATGTATTCGGACTGGTGACGATGTACCTGCTGGCGCGCAGCTCGGATCGCCACCTGGAACGGCGCTGGCACGTCGCGGGCTGCCTCCTGGTGGCAGCGGCCAGCTTCCTGCTGATGGGTATCGTGCGCGATGAACTGGTGCCTTCGGTGCTATGCATGACAATCGGCGCCGCGGCATGCCTGGCGGCGCTGCCGGTGTTCTGGACGATCCCGCCGGCATATCTCGGCGGCACGCAGGCGCCTGCCGGCATCGCCTTTGTCAGCAGCCTTGGGGGCGTGGCGGCCCTGCTGAGCCCGATTGCAGTGGGCGCGATCAAGACCCGCACTGGAGACCTTTACCTCGCGTTCGACCTGCTCGCTGCACTGCTGGCAGTGGGAGCGGTCGTTCTGTTGCTTGCGCTGCCGGCCCGGCTGCTGGGGCACAGCCGCCGGCCTGGCGATGGGGCCGGCCAGGGCTAGACAATGGAGCCCAACGCGCATGGCCCGTTGACAGAGGGGTTGGGAGGCGCCGCCCAGCGCCCAACCGCAGTTGGCTGAAGCGGGCTGCGGTTCGGCGGTTCGGCTAGGGACGGCCAAATGGCAAGGAGGGGTTGCGGATTCAACGGGTCAACCCCTTCACCGACGCTACGGAATTCGGATTGAGTACGAAGAAAGCGCACTGATGTACTGCACCCCTCCCGAGGCCGTTGCTCCACGAGTTCTCCCCCCTTGCGGCAGATGCACCATACACTGTATATTTGTACAGTATCTCGATTCAGCAGCCCCCCGGCCCGCAGCGACGGACCGCCTCCCCCAATTCCTTGACGACCATTTCCATGTCCCAAGACGACACCGCCCTTTTGGAAGACGACACCTCTCAAATCCATGAGCCCCGGCTTTGGCGAGACAAAGGCTGGACGGCGAAGGTGGTGAAGAACGAGGACGGCGAGGGGTGGGCGGTCGAGATGTTCCGCGACGGCAGCGCGGAACCTGCCCTCGTTGGCCCGTGGACAATGGGCAGAAACAAGGTCGATCCGAAGCCGCTCGACGCTACCGCACACCAGACATTAGTGAAGACGGCATCCGAGGTCATCCGCCGGCACGAGCAGCAATTGCACGCACGGCTCAACAAGCAAGTCTCCATCGAGATCGCCTCGCAGCTCGTGAATGTCAGGCTGGCGATCACGCCAGACGAATTCGAGCCATTCGGCACACTGACGGCCCTTGATTCGTTCGGGGACGTTCTCGCAAGCGTCAATGTGCAACCGGACTTTCGTTTGACGACGGAAAGCGCAACAAGATGGGCCGAGGGCGGATTTGGTCAGATCCGGCATTGACGGGGTAGCCAGAGTGACCCCTCAACATACACACCTGGATTGCAGACAATACGAAGATCGCACCTCAAAACCGGTGCCGAGCTTCGCGCAGCTTGGTGAGTTGCACTGAATCTGCCCCTAAGGGTGCAAATCAAAAGCGTAGGGGCTCCGCGCGAGCGCGGTACTGCTCTATCCACCTTACAGACTGTGCGATGCCTCCGAATGGAAAGAAATGCAAGCTCACCTTTCCATGCGCTTCTGTCAGGCCCGTGGCCAGACGATCAACAAAAAGATCCGGCCCCGCCGTACCGAACAGCTTGCCGATTGAAACGCCGTACTTGGACCACATCGATGCGCAAGCGCTGACGCCGCACAATGCGGCATAGCGCGCGAGCACTGTGACACCCGCCGGACCCGGCACGCCCACGCGCACTGGATGTTCAATGCCACGCTCGCGCAGCGCTTTCAACCATGTCAACACGATGTCAGCGTCAAATGCGAACTGCGTGACGATCAAAGGCGTCATGCCGCGCCTTTTGATGCTGTGGCACTTGCGTTCGAGCACATCCCACCGATCGGCCGCGCTCATGACCGGATGACCGTCTGGATGACCACCCACGCCGATCACCTTGATGCCCGAATGCTCGAAAACTCCAGTTTCGATTAGCGAGGAACTGTCGGGAAATGGCCCCATCGGGGTGGACGGATCTCCAGCGATCACGAAGCAGCGCTCGACGCCGGCTTCAGCGACCGCGCGCTTGACGAACGATTGAAGCTCGGCGAGCGAGGAAACACGGCGCGCAGAAAAGTGCGGCATGGGCTCAAAGCCGAGTCTGCGGACCGCCCGCGCTGCGGCCAGTCGCGCGTCGTCGTCCTCGCGTGGCAGGTACGGAATGGAAATTGTTGCCGCGGGCACCATTCGGGGCGCCGCCGCGGTCAGCGCAGCGATGTCCTTCGCGCTGACTTCCAACGAATAGGCGTCGGTGATGCTGCTAACGGGCCTGGGCTTGTCGGGATTAATCAAGGGTCTCGCAATACTTGGCAAATATTGGGGCAACTCCGACACGCCAGCGCTAATCGGCCGGGCTAGAAGCCATTCAACGCATTCAGGAGGCCCCGGGGGTCGCGTCGCTCATCCGACGCGGCACATCAGTCTTTTGCTGGTTCCTCGTCGCCGTAGAATTTCACGCCCAACTGGATGCGCTCACGGCCGTTTTCCACCCGATGCCTGTTCGTGTCGCGCAGCGAGTAGACGCAGCCGCAGTACTCCTGCTGGTAGAAATTTTCGCGCTTGCTGATCTCGATCATGCGCGCGGAGCCGCCGGCCTTGCGCCAGTTGTATTCCCAGTACATCAGGTCGGGGTACCTGGCCGCCGCACGCACGCCGCAGTCGTTGATCTGCTGCATGTTCTTCCAGCGCGAAATACCCAGAGAACTGGAAATCACCGGAAAGCCGTGCTCATGCGCATACAAAGCCGTGCGCTCGAAACGCATGTCGAAGCACATCGTGCAGCGCACGCCGCGCTCAGGCTCGTGCTCCATGCCCTGCGCCCGTTCGAACCAGTTGTCCCGGTCGTAGTCCGCATCGATGAAGGGAACCCCGAACTGCTCGGCGAAGCGGATGTTCTCGTTCTTGCGCAGCTCGTATTCCTTGAGCGGATGGATGTTGGGGTTATAGAAGAAGATGGTGTAGTCGATGCCGGAGGCCAGCATGGCCTCCATGACCTCGCCCGAGCAGGGCGCGCAGCAGGAATGCAGCAGCACCTTGTCGTGACCGCCGGGCAGCGGAAGCGGCCTGCGTTCGATGGTGGTGTTCATCAGTTGGCTCCTGGCGCAATGGCGGTGGCAGTGACAGGCATTTGGCAATGCTTGTAGCCACCGGGCAGGTATCACGATGCCAGCGCGCCAATGCGGGATATCTGAGCACCGAGCGTGATCAGCGGGTGCAGGCCACGGAAGGGTTTTGGAGGGAGGGGCCGAACTAACAGCGGACCAGTCAGTTCCGCGCGATAGAACATTGGCCGATATCAACGGAACCAGCAGCAGCCCATTCCACGGCCTTCAATCTACCGGGGCAATCCCTCCGCACCACTTCCTGCTTTAGCTCAGCACTAGGCCGGGAGTTCCCCTCGGATGATTTCCGCGCCCGCACTGAGAGCATTTAGCTTGCCTCTTGCCACTCCGCGAGGTAAGGGCGCCATGCCACAGTTAGTGCAAGGATAGAGCTTGTCGGCATCCACAAACCGAAGCGCCTTCCGTAGGGTATTAGCGACTTCCTCTGGCGTCTCAATGGTATTAGTTGCCACGTCAATGGCCCCTACCATCACTTTCTTGCCACGAATGAGTTCAATCAGGTCAATTGGGACATGAGAGTTGTGGCATTCCAGGGAGATAATATCGATGCTGGATTTCTGCAGCTTGGGAAAAGATTCTTCATACTGACGCCATTCAGACCCCAGCGTCTTTTTCCAGTCAGTATTGGCCTTGATGCCGTAACCATAACAAATATGGACAGCAGTTTCACATTTAAGCCCTTCAATCGCCCTTTCCAGCGTGGCAACGCCCCAATCATTCACCTCATCAAAGAAGACATTGAATGCAGGCTCGTCAAATTGAATAATATCAACGCCAGCGGCCTCGAGTTCCCTGGCTTCCTGATTGAGGATTGTAGCGAACTCCCAGGCCAGCTTTTCGCGGCTCTTATAATGGTTATCATAGAGCGTATCAATCATCGTCATGGGACCCGGCAGGGCCCATTTAATGGGTTGCCTGGTTTGCTGACGCAGAAACTTGGCGTCCTCAACAAAAACGGGCTTCTGGCGGCTCACTGCACCAACGACTGTCGGCACGCTCGCATCGTACCGGTCGCGAATTCTAACGGTCTCACGTTTCTCGAAATCAACCCCGCTTAGATGTTCAATAAACGTGGTGACAAAATGCTGACGAGTTTGCTCGCCATCACTGACAATATCAATGCCTGCTTGCTGCTGTTCTTGCAGTGACAAACGCAAGGCATCTTGCTTACCCTCAATTAGCGCCTCGTCTTGTAGTTTCCAAGGCGACCAAAGTTTCTCGGGTTGCGCAAGCCAGGAAGGTTTGGGCAAGCTGCCGGCAGTCGAGGTAGGGAGTAGTTTTTTCATGGCAAATGATCTCGTATGTTTTTGATTAATTAGAGAGCGCAATTGTCAGCCCATTGTTCGAGAATGCTCTTGTACGGTTTGATAAAGCGCTCCTCCGCAAACTTTCCTTGCTTAATAGCCAGCTGACTACGCTCCACCCGATCATAGACAATTTGCGTCAATGAATAATCCAGGTTCTTCAAGCTAGGTTGATATACCTTCCCTGCCGAAGAATTGGCGTTGTAAATCTCGGGCCGATAAATTTTTTGAAATGTCTCCATCGTGCTGATGGTGCCGATAAGCTCAAGATTGGTGTAATCAAGGAGCAGATCGCCGAGAAAATAGAAGGCCAATGGTGCAGAACTATTGGGAGGCATGAAAAACCTAACCTGCAACCCCATCTTTTCGAAATACTGATCTGTCGAGGAAGATTCGTTTTGTTGATACTCGACGCCCAGTATGGGGTGCCTGTTCTCGGTTCGATGATAAGTCTTGCTGCTTGAGGCGCTGATGCAGATGACGGGCGGCTTATTGAAGTTTTCTTTGTAAACATCCGAGTTTACGAAGCTCTTGAATAGCTTTCCGTGCAAATCACCAAAATCATCAGGCGTGCTGAATGTGGATTTATTATTATTGTGCTCTGGCAGCAGTACGCTGAAGTCGTAATCGCGCACGTAAGAGGAAAAATTATTTCCCACGATACCATCAATGCGTTCGCCGGTCTTTTTGTCGACGATATTGGTTTTCAATATCTCGATCAACGGGAACACTTCGTTACCGCCTTCGGTATCAACGCCCATTTCTACGGAGATGATCTCGAGATCGACAGAATAACGATCACCTCCCGGGTTATCCCAATACGCCAGGTTATTGAAACGATTGTCAATCATCCTTAGCGTGTTGCGCAAATTTTCCTGGCGACTCTCTCCGCGGGCCAGATTAGCAAAGTTGGTTGTTATGCGAGTACTGTCCGATGGCTGATAGTTTTCATCGAAACAAATGCTCTTGATGCTAAATGTAAACGCTTTATTCATTGCGATCTGATGCCCCGGTTTCTAATAGAAAACTTGAATCTATTTCTTGCTTATTGAGCCCGTTCTTCAGGCCGCGACCACTTCCTCAGCGTTGGCAGATCTTGTATGACGCGTCAGTTCGACCAACGGCAGTGCACGTTGGACCGCCAGTCTGGCCCGCTGGATCAGGGCCCCGTTCTGCAGGCGGTAGTCGACGAAATCCTTGTCGGTGGCGTAGACGCCCAACGGCAAGGTACGTGCTTGGAAGAAGCTGAACAGCGGCCGCAACTGGTGGTCGATCATCAGGGCATGGCGTTCGCTGCCGCCTGTGGCAGCCAACAAGACCGGCTTGTCGACCAATGCGTCCTGATCAATGAAGTCGAAGAAATGCTTGAACAGCCCCGTGTAGGAACCGCGGAAGACCGGTGTTGCCACCACCAGGACGTCAGCCTGCTCGACTGCCGCAAGTTCCCGCTCCACCGTGTCAGGCAGTTGAGAGCGCCAGACTGCACCGGCAAGCTGCGGCGCGAGCTGACCCACTTCGACCAGGCGCGGTTCGCACGGGACTTCTTCGGCGATCAGGTCCAACAGTTGCTCTGCCAGGGCAGCAGACTTGGAGGGGCGTTGCAGGCCACCGGAGACCGCTACGACGCGGAGTGGAAGTGTCATTTTTGCGTTCATATGGATAAATCTGCGCGGCGCCGGGCAACCCGATGCGCACCGCATGCAAGCACGTTGACTAAACCAACAGTGCGCATTAACAGCAGGCCATCGTCGTTGCTCGCGCGGATCGTTTGGCCGAGGCGGCGCATTGCCCGCCGTTTGCTGCCATCCCGTCAAGCAAGGTGCAAACCTACTGCACGGTTTTAAGCATGCTTTGCCAATCCGCCACGTTGGAGATAAGCCAGCAAGCCACCGCTCAACGACGAAACCTGCTTAAACGCCAGCGCAACCGGAGCTTGTGGGTAACGGCCATGAGGGCTCCGGTGAATGCGAACAAACAGTAGGAGCGGATGCTAGCGATAGCCGCGCATGAAGTAAAATGGTTAAAACTCACACGTCGATGAATGCAATTCATATCACTGATTGAACGCATCCACGCCGGCAACGTTGGCAAGTCGCGCAACAAGAGGTGTTGACGGCCAAGATGGACGTGGTGCCCGTAGGACTGAGCGTGCGCGGCATCGCCAAACAGATCCTCCTGGGGGCACGCGAGGCGGACATCGCCAAAGTGGTCGAGTCCATCTCCCAGATGGAGGCGTCTGTCGGCACCTTTCAACCTGGTATTCGTGTCGCCTGGACTTGAGCAGCCCGTTGAGCAGCCCGTTGCTTCCCTAGGGCGGACCTTGCACAACGGCCTGCATTGGGCAACTACAAGCTACCCAGCCTCAGCCAGACCCAGGAGAGGTCTCGCGCGTTCCCACCAGTGCGGGATTCGATCCGTTCCGAGCAGCGCCGCTTTTGGTCAGGACGTGACAACCAAAGCGCGATTCGCCCGATCTTCCTCTGTCAGCGACTTTCACCCTTTAACTCCTTGCGGGTTCGCGGGCGAACACTGTATATTTATACAGTTGTCGCAGCACCCCGGAAAAGCTGGCTCCTGCAGTCGAGCCCGAGCGGCGCCTGCGCTTTCTCTCCTCCACCTCGAAAGGCAATCATGTTCGTGGACCGCACCGAAATCATCAACGCCGCCAAGGCACTGCGCGCCAGCCAGGAAGAATCCAGGTACAGCAAGCTCGTCGCGCTCGCGAACAAGCAACTCAAGGCGATGCAAACGGCAATCCAGAAGGGCAAGGAAGAATTCGAGACCAGACTGGTACTCGACATCAACGAAGATAATCCGCAAGCAGCGCTGGAACCACGCGCGCAACGGCTAGCCGAAGACCTCAGAGCGCAGGGCTACACCGCAACGGTGACCACGTTTGCCGAGGTCAGCACCGACCGCAAGAACTGGACGCCGAATATCACTGTCGCCATCGGTCTGGGCGACTTGGTTTCCGATGTCGACAGCAAGTTAGCGGCAAGCACGGTGACCGACGAGGCCGAGGTCGCGCTGGCTGGCGAAGCTGTCAGCGAAATGGCCTGACAGCCGGCGGGCAATCCAAAATAAGGGACGGCATCACCGGGCTTTGCGCACGGTCGCGTGTGTGATGGCTGTTCCCGCAAGGGAAAGCTGCACGCAATCTTCCCGTGGCGCATAGCGAGAAATGAGTTGCCGGCAAGTGGCTTCTGCACGATGCCATTGACCGTCTTCGGCATTGAAATGTGCGGCGCCTCGAGAATGGTCGGCATAACGTCCACCAGGTGAAGGAACGCTTCACGGGGCTTTTCGTCGTGCTTGATCCGCACCGGCCATGCCACGACCATCGGATTCCGCGATCCGCCCAAGTGCGGCGCTACCTGCTTTCTCCACTGAAAAGGCGTGTTACCTGCCCAAACCCAACTTATAGGGTAGTGCCGTTCCGATCCGGGGCCGCCCAGTTGTGCGACTCGTTTCAGGTTGTCCTCAATCGGCGTTGGCACGCCGTTCAGTGACTTGATCTCGTTGAACGTGCCATCGGGGCCACCTTCGCCAGACGCGCCGTTGTCGCCGACAACGTAGATGATCAGTATGTCGTCGGCATCCGGGAGTTGCCCTACCGTCTCAAGCAGGTGTCCAACTTCGCGGTCGGCGTTGACAGTTGTCCCATGTGGGCACCCAGTTCGGCCTCGGCGTCGGTTTTGTATCCGGGGGGACGATGCCCATCCTCACCTGGCTCTGGACGACCACCTCGCCGCCCTACCCTGGCGGCCACTTCTATTCCGACTGCACGAGGGAGTGCATTTCGCCTCGCGTCTTTACCTAGGGGTTCCGAGGGGGTGTCCCGGTTCGTTAAATCTATGTCCCCATATGACAAATGAACTGGCCGATCTTCGCAAATAATGGCTGGGTTGGGGCCAGTCGGTATCGGTCTCGATTAAATCCGGCAGCGCTACCCCGAGCCTGTGGCAGTTCTTGATCGACAGGAGCACCAAGCCGGTACTTCCCGTACTTCATATTTGCTGGAAGTGGTAGCGCCAAAAGCCAAGCTCCACAATCTCTCTTCCCGGACCTGCCATGAACTTTCTTGACGGACACCTGTTCCCCGAAAACCAGCAACCGCTGATCATCACCGCTGCGCCTTATGCGCCCTCGTGGGTTCCGTCGGACTTTCCCGAGGAGATCCCTGTCACCATGGAGGAGCAAATCCAGAAAGCCGTGGATTGCTACAACGCCGGCGCCACCGTGCTGCACCTTCATGTGCGCGAACTCGACGGCAAGGGCTCCAAGCGTCTGTCCAAGTTCAATGAGCTGATCGCCGGCGTCCGCGCCCGCGTGCCGGAGATGATTATCCAGGTCGGCGGATCCATCAGTTTCGCTCCCGAAACCGAAGGCGCGGCAGCAAAGTGGCTCTCGGATGACACGCGCCACATGCTGGCCGACCTCGACCCCAAGCCCGACCAAGTGACGGTCACCGTCAATACGTCGCAGATGAACGTTCTCGAGCAGTTCGACCACCGCGACATCGTGGGCAGCTCGATGGAAGATCCCGCGGTCTTCAATGCGTACAAGGAAATGACGGTGCCGGCGCAGCCGGGCTGGGTGGAGGAGCACGTCCGCCGCCTGACCGCAGCGGGGATCCAGAGCGCCTTCCAGTGCTACAACGTCAACAGCTTCGAGTCCGTGGAACGGCTGATGCGCCGCGGGATCTACAAAGGCCCGCTGGTCATGAACTGGGTGGCGATTGGCGGCGGCATGGACTCGCCGACCGTCTACAGCCTCGCCAACTTCATGCGCGGTGTGCCGGATGGCGCAGTCGTGACGGTGGAAAGCTCGGTACTCAACGTGCTGCCAGTCAACACCATCGGTATTGCGATGGGGCTGCATGTTCGCTGCGGCACGGAAGACAATCTCTGGAACCAGACGCGGACCAAGAAGATTGGCACCGCAGCACAGATCGAGCAACTGGTGCGCATCTCTCGCGAGCTGAGCCGCCCGATCGCTACCGCTAAGGAAGCGCGCGAAATGTGCAAGATCGGCGTGTTCTACGACACGGTAGAAGAATCGCTGGAAGCCAACGGGTTCGCACCCAATCGAAACGGTGGACGTCAAGGCTTCCTGCAGAAGGCTGCCTGATCAGGCTTCTGCTCTTGGGGGGCCTTAGCGCCCCTTCGAACGTCGATGTCTGCGCCGCCCTCTCAATTTGAGAGGGCGTTTTTCTTGGCTCATCGCCGATTTCCGTGGAGGGCTGATGGCTGGCGGCTGAGTCGGGCCAGGAGCGGTCATCACTGCCGAGACTGCTGGATGACCGAGTTGGGTCGGAGAACGCCCCACCCATCGCCCTAATGCGATGTCACCTACTTGCCCTGAAGCCCATCGAACGTCTTCAGCAATTCCACCACCGCCTGCTTGCAATCGGCCTGACTTGGCGCGTCGGCGCGCAGCGCGGCGAATGCGCGGTCAATAGCCTTGTCGAGAACGTGCCAGTCGTCCGCCGCCCTGGGTTTCAAGCCCGCTTCGGCCGCATCCCAGGCGACCTCCAGATCCTTGATGCGCGTCTTCGCCGCAGGTAGATCGCCCTTGTCGACGATAAGACCGACGTCCGCCGCGATGTGGCGGAAAGCCGTCAGGTCTCCCAACTTGGACGCGGCCTTAGGCTGAGCGGCAGGGCTGGCCTGAGCCGATGCGTTAGGGGCGGCGCCTGCTGCAGGTTCATCGGCTGACCTGGAGCATCCGACTGTAAAGGCGAGAACAACAGTGGCTAACACGGCGGCAACGGGACGCGCGAGCGATTGGAACTGAGGCATGGAGTTTCCTTGAGTGCGAGTTGGAGGTTATTCAGTGGCCTGTTCGTTCCTGCCGTTGTCGAAGCCGAACTGTGCGACAGCCACCAGTATCACGATCATGGACAGGAACAGGGCACTCGTCCACATGGCACCCATGCCGAAGCCGCCGTATGTCCTGGCCTGCGTCAGTAGATCACCGAGCGCGGCGCCAAAGGGGCGCGTGAGGACGTAGGCCATCCAGAAGGTCAGCACGGTGTTGCCGCCGATTCGCCAGATTGCGTAGGTCATGCCGATCAGCAAACCGAACGCAATCGCGCCCCAGGTGAAGCCAAGCCCAAGCGCCTCGGTGGCCAGGTCGCCGGCCGCCGTGCCGAGGGCGAACGTGCAGAGGATGGCTGCCCAGTAGAACCGTTCCCGCTTGCGTGTGTCGATGGACTGGATGGACAGGGTGCCCTCCACCCGGTACCAGACCCAGAACAGGGCAGCGAGCACTACGGCGAAGACCGATGTGCTGACGTACAGGCTGACACCGAGGCCATCGGTAAGCAGGTCGGTAATCTGCGTGCCAACCACGCTCACAAGCACAACCGTAAGCCAGTAGATCCAGGGGGCGTAGCGCCGCGTGCGCAACTGCATGAACAAGGCCGCCGCCAGCAACGTACCCATCAAGGCACCGGTCAAGCCCTGTCCCCAGCCGGCATTGACTGCCAGGAAGTCAGCGCCCGTCTCGCCTACCGTGGTGGACAGGATCTTGATGATCCAGAACGAGAAGGTGATTTCAGGGACTTTGTTGAGCCAGTTGGTTGGTCTGGTTGCTGGCAGTGCGTGCATTGTGTGCTCTCCGGCATAGGCGTATGAGCGGAGTCTGGCTGGGTTGACTTAGCTCCCCCTTAGGCTGCCAACGTCCCTAAGCGCCGCATCTACGTCGCGCACAAGCTCGCGCATGTGGTCCTGCACTCGGGCCCTGCTCGACCTCAATACCGACATCCAACGCGCGGCGTGGAGCGAGTGAACAGGACCTAGCAGGATGGATCGCCTGCGCAAGCCGGTGCGATTCGGATGCGCTGCCCTGCCCGCCGGGTCCGCCAGGTGTCAAGCGTCGCCAGCGCGCAACATTCCCCAGCATCCCCACTTCCCCGGGCGCCCCGCCAGCCGGGCAGGAAAGCCGGATGAAGGCTTTGCCCCACTACGATCCAACGGACTGCTCATTGGCAGGCCGCCGTCGCGCGTACTGGTCACGGGCAGCGTCACCACACCCACTACAAGTAAGAGCCCGAGGAGATGATCTTGAAGAGCAAGTACACCGCGCTGGCACTCGCAGTTGGCGCCGTCTGCGCCGGACAGGCCCAGGCCCAATCCAACGTCACGCTGTACGGCCTGATCGACACGACCCTGAGCACGATCAGCAACGCCGATGCCCAGGGCCACCGCCTGACCGGCTTTCATCAACCCGCCTGGTTCAGCGGCAACCGCTGGGGCCTGACGGGCGCCGAAGACCTTGGTGCCGGCACCAAGGCCATCTTCAAACTGGAGAGTGAGTTTCAGAGCTTCGATGGCGCCATGGATACACCCGGCGTGCTGTTCAACCGCGACGCCTGGGTCGGCATCGATAACGCCACGCTTGGCAAGATCACATTTGGTCGCCAGGATGCGATCGCGCGCGATCCGATCGCCTCGGGCATCTACGGCGACCCCTACGGCTCAGCCGTACTGACCACCGAGGAAGGCGGCTATACCAACAACAACAACTTCAAGCAGCTTGTGTTCTACGCGGGCAGCGCCACCGGCACCCGCATGAACAACGGCGTGGTGTGGAAAAAGATCTGGGACAATGGCCTCGTGGCGGGCGCCGGCTACCAGTTCGGCGAAACGCCGGGCAATCCATCAAGGAACACCACGGAGAGCGTGACGCTCGGCTACAACGGCTCCAACTTCCACGTATCAGGCTTCTACACCCAGGCCAAGCTGGGTGACCTGTGGCACCGTTCGTACTCCGTCGGCGGCAACTACATCTGGGGCATCGTGCGCGCGAATGCCGGTTACTTCCACTACACGGCGGACCAGGGAGCGCTTGGCATGCGTCGTGACGATGCCTACACGGTGTCGCTCAAGATCGCGCCGGCTGGTGCGTTCGACTATGCCATCGGCTACCAGATGATGAAGGCCGGAAATGCCGCACTCAACGCAGACGGGTTCACGCTGAACGCATTCACCGACACGTCGGCGTCGACCGTCACGGACAGCGGCCGGAAGAACACAATCTACGGCTCGATCTTCTATCACTTCTCCAAGCGTACCGAAGTCTATCTGGCGGCCGATTACATGTTCCTGCAGCACGGCTACCACGCATCGCAGTCCAACGGTTTCTCGCACCAGAGCGAGTTCGCGGTCGGCATGCGGACCCGCTTCTGACCCGCGTCTGACCCGTTGGCGGCGCACCTGCGCCGCCACACGGTTCAGTGCTTTCCGATACTTTCCTTTTCGCCGGCCCACAAGGCCGGCTTTTTTACGCCCGCTCCGCGCCTGCTTTCAGGCCACGCGCGTTCCTGTCCTTGGGCACACCGGCCGGATGCCAAACGAAAAAAACCACGCCTGCGATGAGCAGGCGTGGGAAATGGAGAAACTGAATCGACCTTCGTGTGCGAACTATATACTTGCCCGGGAGATCGGCATGTCAACCCAGGCTGCTCGGCTTCCACTTGAGCAGGCGCTTCTCCACGCTGGTGAGCAGGTAGTCGGCAGCGAGTGCCACGACCGCCAGCACGATCATCGCCGCGAATACGCCGCTGGCGTTGAACGCCCCCTGTGCCGTGGCGATCAGCAGACCGATACCCTGCTTCGAGCCGAGGAACTCGCCAACTACCGCCCCCACCAGGGCAAAGCCGAAGCTCACATGCAGGCTGGCCAGGATCCAGCTCAGGGCCGAAGGCACGACCACCGAGAACGTGAGCTGACGCTTTGACGCTCCCAGGATCTGGGCATTGGCAATCAGGTACCGGTCAGCCTCACGCACCCCCTGGAACGCGTTGCCGAACACAACGAAGAACACCATTACCACCGCCAGCGCCACCTTCGATGCCATGCCGAGGCCAAGCGCGATAACGAAGATCGAGCCAAGCACCACCCGAGGAATCGAGTTCGCGATCTGGATATAGATGCTGAACACATCCGCCAGAAGCTTGTTTCGTCCCAGGATGATGCCGCACAGCACCCCCGCCACCGAGCCGATCAGGAAACCCAGCCCGGTTTCTTCGAGTGTCACCCACACCTGGGTCAGAAGCGGCCCTTGCGAGGTGCCATTCACCAGCCAGTCCTGAATCTGCTCGGCAATCAGCGACGGCATGGAGAAGAAGAATGGGTCGATCCAATGCAACCGCCCCGCCAACTCCCAGCCGCCCAGCACCACCACCAGCAGCAGGATGCGTAGCCAGAAGATCAGCCAGTAGCGACGACGCACGCGCGCCCTGGCTTCTGCCTCGAAAGCCTCGTCCTGCGCGGCCATTGCGATGTTTCCTTCCATGGTCTTGTTGTAGGCGTCAGTCAATGTGAACCTCTTCGCGCAGGTCAGCCCAGATCTCCCGTGAAAGCTCGACGAAACGCTTGTCGTAGCGGATCTCCGAGGTCACGCGCGGGCGGGGCAGGTCGATTTCATAGACCCGTTTGAGCGTGGCCGGTCGCGCTGTCAGTACCAGCACGCGATCCGCCATCGCAATCGCCTCCTCCAGATCGTGCGTGACAAAGACCACCGAGCCCGCCGTCTGCGACCACAACTGCAGCAATTCGTCCTGCATCAGCGTGCGGGTCTGCATGTCGAGCGCGCTGAACGGCTCGTCCATCAACAGGATCTGCGGATTGTTGATAAAGGTCTGGGCCAGTGCCACACGCTTGCGCATGCCGCCCGAGAGTTGGTGCGGATAGTGGTTCGAGAATTTGGCCAGGCCCACCTTCCGGATCCAGGTTTCAGCCAGATCGTAGGCGGCATCGCGCGAGCTTCCGCGAAAGAGCGGGCCCGCCGCCACGTTGTGCAGCACTGTGCGCCAGGGGAACACGGCGTCGGCCTGGAAGACGAAGCCGATGCGCGGGTCGATGCCGTCGACAGGCCTGCCCATCACGCGCACCGCGCCGGAACTGGGGCGCAGCAGCCCCGTGATCAGGCTCAACGTAGTGGACTTGCCGCAGCCGGTGGGTCCGACGATCGCCACGAACTCGCCGTTGCCGACCGTCATCGAGAAATCGCGCAGAGCGACCGTGGCAGTGCCGTCCGGCGAGATGAAGCGACAGGAAACACCGTCGAACTCGATGGCCGGCGTGTCCTGCAATACAGAATCAATCATGAAGAAGTCCTTGTGGCCGGCGCTTTATGGCCACGCTATCGTGGCAACGGCCTACTTGGCCTGATCGACAAACGCATTGGTGTAGGTGCGGCTCAGCTCGATGTGCTTGCCCTTGACGGTCGGGTCGAACGACGCCAGCACCTTCAGGACGGTCTCCGGTCCGCCCGCCGGCATCTTGCCGTCGGCCGTAAACATCGGCATCGACGCAGCCAGCGCTTTGACATACAGCTCGCGGTTGTTGCCGTAGTAGTCCTTGGGCATCCTTTGCGCGATCTCATCACTGGTATGGGTCTTCATGAAGTGCAGGGTTTTGACAAACGCCCGCGCCAGCTTCTGCACCTGGTCCTTGTGGGTGTCCACCCATGCTCGCTGCATGTAGAGGCTGGATGCCGGATAGAGTCCGCCCAGCGCCTGGGTGGTACCTTCCACCGTTCGCATATCCACCAGCACCTGCGCCTCGCCGGTCTTCTGCAGTTGCGAGATCGTCGGCTCGGTAGTCATGCCCGCGTCGATGCGGCCCTGCCGAATCGCGGCAATGAACGTGGCATCCGCGCCGACAGGCAATACCGTGAACTGACTCGACGTCACGCCCGCCCGGAAGGCCAGGTACTGCGTCAGGAAGTTGGTCGACGATCCCAGCCCGGTCACGCCCAGCGTCTTGCCCTTGATATCGGCCATGCTGCGAATCTGGCTCGCGGCCCGGGTGGCCACCATCTCGGCCTCGCCTGGCACCTGGCCGAACACGACGACGGCCTCGACTTCCTTGCCCTTGCTCTGCAGGTCGATCGTGTGGTCATAGAAACCGACCACGCCTTGCACGGCGCCAGCCAGCAGTTCGTTCTCCGCATCGACGCCCGCCGGTTGTGACTGAATCTCCACGTCCAGCCCTTCATCCTTGAAGTAGCCAAGCTGCTCGGTCAGTTTGGCGGGCAGATAGATGATCTTGGTAGCGCCACCGACCATGATCGTGAGCTTGTTGCCGCCATCTGCCGCCAGTGCCGTGCCGGATACGGCCAGCATGGACAGCAAGGTGGCCAGCGCGCGGGTCCGCAAGGGATTCATGCCTGTCTCCGTCCTTTTCGGTTCTTGATCGGGAAGTGCCGCGTAGTGACCACACGGCCCGAGCCATTCTAGGCAGCCGAATCCTTCACCAAGCTTTCCTCAGGCCCAAGGGAAATCCCCGGTACACCGACATGGGTGTTCGGGCGTTCACTGTGGATCTGAAAAAAAGCCTCCCCAACCGGCAAAGCGGTCCATGAAGGTATTGCTGATCGAAGACAACGACTCGCTGGTCCACTGGCTGACCCGGCTGCTGAAGGAGGAGCGCTTCGTGGTGGATACCGCACCTGATGGCGAGGCGGCCGACCAGTTGCTCCGAACCCAGCAGTACGACGTGGTGCTGCTCGATCTGCAGATTCCCCGGCTGAGCGGCAAGAATGTGTTGCGCCGTCTGCGCGCGCGCCATAACAACGTGCCTGTGCTGATGCTGACGGCCAGCGGGGCCGTCGACGAGAAGGTGGAGTGCCTGGGTCTCGGCGCCGACGACTATCTGGTCAAGCCGTTCGAGGTGCGCGAGCTGCTAGCGCGTATCAAGGCGCTCGTACGCCGTCAGCTCGGTGAAAAGCAGACCGAGCTCAGTTGCGGCAATCTCACCTACAACAGCGACACGCGTCAGTTTTATGTCGAGGGCCTGTTGCTGGCGCTGCGCGTCAAGGAACACGCCACGCTCGAGATCCTGATGCAACGCCAGGGCAAGACCGTCTCCAAGGCCACCCTGATGGATGGCATCTACGCTATTGAGGAAGACGCCAGCGAGGACGCCGTCGAGATCTACATCCATCGCATTCGCAAGAAGCTGGAAGGTTGCCAGGCCACCATCATGACGCTGCGCGGCCTCGGCTACCTGCTGCAGCAGAAGCAATGATCCACAGCCTGCGCGCCCGACTGCTGCTATGGCTGCTGCTGCCGATGGCTGCGTTCGTCCTGATCAGCGGATACGCGTCATACCTGCGTGCGGTGGATACCGCCAACCGCGTGCAGGACCGCGCGCTGCAGGCCTCGGCGGAAGTCATCGCCGGCCAGGTCGACTGGTTCGATGGCCGGCTGCTGGTGCACGTCCCTCCCGCGGCCTTGTCGCTGTTCGACTCGCCATTTGGGGATCACGTCTTCTACAACGTCGTGGACGATACCGGGCAGGTCCTGGCCGGCAATCCGGGCCTGGGTCCACCGATGGCCGGCGCCGCCAACCCGGTGTTTTACCCTTCCGCGTTCCAGGGGCTGCCGGTACGCGTGATCCAGCTTTCACGCCTGATGTTCAACGATGGCCATGCGCACAAGGTCACGGTGACGGTGGGCCAGACCCTCAAGGGAAACCGCGAGCTGGTGCAAACGCTGAGTATCCCCGCGCTCGCGCGAGAGGTCGCGCTGCTACTGCTGGCCGTGATGCTGATGGTGTGCGGCCTCACCGTGGAACTGCGACCGCTGCTGCGGGTGAGGGATGAAGTGGCCGGGCGCGACCCGATGGACCTGGATCCGGTCAAGGCCGGCGATCTGCCACAGGAACTGCGGCCCATCGTCGAAGTCATCAACCAATGCATCCAGCGGCTCAACGAATACGTGCTGCGGCAGAAGCGGTTCATCGCCGATGCCGCTCACCAGATCCGTACCCCGCTGGCGATCCTCGGGGTGCAGTTGCGGTACGCCACACAGCTACGGGACGACAGCAAGCTGCGTGAGATTATCGGCTCTGCGGAGGGCAGCACCCAGGCCATGACGGATCTGGTCAACAAACTGCTGCTGTTATCGCAGGCCGAGGCATGGAATGCCAGCGCGCCGGGGACGGGCCACGTGGTGACTGACCTCGTGCCGGCCGTGACCGCGGTTCTGGAGGACCTGGTCGTTCTGGCCCAGCGCAAGCAGATCGACCTTGGCGCCGACATGCCCGCCGGATGCATCCGGGTACGCATCAACGAATGGATGCTCGTCGCAGTGATTTCCAATCTGGTCGACAACGCCATCCGCTACACCCCTGACGGCGGGCAGGTCACGGTGACGGTCCGCGCGACGCAGGGCCACGCCACACTGTCGGTCAGCGACAACGGCCGGGGCATTCCTCCCGAAGCCCGCCCCAAGGTGTTCGACCGGTTCTACCGCAATGCGGAGCCCCACCAGCAGGGCAGTGGCCTGGGTCTGGCCATCGTCAAGGAGATCGTAGTGGCGGCGCAGGGCACAATCGGTCTCGCCCCTGGGATCGGTGGCAAGGGGCTGACGCTGACAGTCACCCTGCCGCTGGCAGGTTGAGCACCGAGGCCATTACCCCGAAAGCGCGTAGCAGGTGATCGCCGGTGCGGTATCCCCGGCCGGATAGGGGCCGCGCGGCCCCGACAGCAGCCGCAACCGCTGCGTAGCCAGCACTTCCGCTTCCACGCGCTCGTCAGTGGTGAGTGCCGGCGCTGGTATCGGCGGATAGCGCGGCGCCTCGTTCACAGCGCATTGCACGGTGCGCCCATCGTGCACACGGACATCGACTGTGTAGACGAACTCGCGCGGGACCGTGCCGGCCTGCGCCGAAACGACGATTGCAACACCTGCCGCGCACAGCACGGCGCGCTTCGTGTGCAGAGCAAGACTATCCATGATTTCCAACCCCTGGGGCCCCGGCCTGAATGACCTGGCCGCCCTGCAATCAGTCTAGCTACCCTTACGCGAACGTGTTGTCGAACGGAAGCTGTGGAGCATTGTCGTCCAATCGTCTCCCCGCTCCCGCCGACTACTTCCGGCAAACGGCGGTTGTACCGCGGAAGCGGTCGTTACGGTCTCTCAGGGTCGAAAGGCGGTTAAGGGTCGTAAGCCGCCGTCCGGCCAACACGTTCTACAACACCCTTCACCCCCTCCCCAAGCAGTCACTCAGGCCATAGACCTCGATGCCATCCGCCCTCCAGGCGCTGCCCCCCAATCACCAAATCACCCATCACCGCAGCCACCGCGCTGTGAGAAATGGCAACCCGCCTCCCGGCGCCGCGTCCGCCATAGCCGCGACCGTGTAAACTCCCCCCTTTTTCCCATCCTGCCGACATGACGCAAGTGCCACAGCGCACGGGTTTCAGCGGCCCGAAACTGCTGCGCGTGCTGGCGCGCCTGACCGAGACCGACGCCGCCGGCGCCGTGCCGTCGCTGTCCGCCGTGATGAGCCGGTGGCTTGGCTGGACCGACGCCATCGCGCTGTCGGCCGCGCTCAACGGCAGTCCGCCGGAGGTGCCGTCCGCCGCACCGGCGCGTCCGGGTAGCGAACGGGGTATCGGCGACGCCGCTGGCACTCATGTGCGCGCCATGCTGACCGCCGCCATTACCGGGCAAGGCATGTCGTCCGACAGCCGCCGCCGGATGCCGACGCGGACGGCCGCGCCCGATCCTGCCGAGGCCGACTTCGCCGTCCATCGCCAGCGCTATATCGCGTTGCAGCAGCAGATGGAACGCGAAATCGCCGGCCTGCGCGGGCGGCTGCGGGCCGCACTGGCGTCGCGCACGCCGCAGGCAGCCCGGCTGGCCATGCTGGATACCGTCATGGAACAGGTACTTGGCGCGCGCGAGCAGGCAGTGCTTGCCGCAGTGCCGGGAATGCTGGAACCGCATTTCACACGGCTGCGCGACGCCGAGGGCGCGTGGCTAAACGTATTTCGCAGGGACATGCAGAGCGTACTGCTGGCCGAGTTGGAAATCCGATTCCAGCCCGTGGACGCCCTGCTCGCCGCCCTGCGCGAAATCTGATCGAACCATATGAACAGACACCTCACACCGCTCGTCGCGCCACTCGTCGTCTTCCTGGCTGGCCTCGCCGTCGTCGGCTGGGTCGGCGCCGGCTATGCGGGCACGAATGCGCTGGCGCTGGCCGTCACGCTGCTCATTGGCGGGTTTTACGTAGGCGGCGCGTTCGAACTGCGCCGCTACCGCCAGGCCACAGCCACCCTGCCCGTCGCGCTTGCCAACCTGGCCGCGCCGCCGACCAGCCTCGGCGTGTGGCTCGACAGCCTGCATCCCAGCCTGCGCAACGCGGTACGCCTGCGCGTGGAGGGCGAGCGCGTTGCGCTTCCTGGCCCTTCGATGACGCCGTATCTGGTCGGCCTGCTGGTGCTGCTGGGGATGCTCGGCACCTTCCTCGGCATGGTCGGCACGCTACGCAGCACCGGCGTGGCGCTGGAAAGCGCGGCCGACCTGCAAGCGATCCGCGCCTCGCTGGCGGCCCCGGTCAAGGGTCTTGGCTTCGCCTTCGGGACGTCTGTGGCTGGCGTAGCCACCTCGGCCATGCTCGGGTTGCTTTCGACGCTTGCCCGCCGCGAGCGCATGCAAGCGGCGCAGATGCTGGACGAGCGCATCGCCACCACGTTGCGCACGCATTCGCGCCATCACCAGCACGATACGGTATTCGCCCTGCTGCAACGCCAGGCCGAACTGATGCCCACGCTGGTAGATCGACTGGAATCCATGGCCACGACGATGGCCCGCCAAAATGAAGCCCTCGGCGAGCGCCTGTCGGCCAGCCAGGATGCCTTCCACACGCGGACAGAAGCGGCCTACGCGCGGCTGGCCGATACCGTGGGGCAGTCGCTGAAGGAAGGCATCGCGGACAGCGCCCGGGCCGCCAGCACGGCAATCCAGCCAGCTGTGGACACCACCATGACCGGCCTCGCCCGCGAAGCCGCCACCATGCGCGACACCGTCACGCAGACCGTGCGACAGCATCTGGACGACCTCTCCACCCGCTTCGACGCCACCACTACCGCTGTGGCCGACACATGGCGTCAGGCGCTCGCCGAACACCAGCAGGTGAACACCTCCCTGACGTCGGACCTGCGCGCATCGCTCGACGGCTTCGGCGAAACCTTCGCGCAGCGTTCAACGGCACTGGTCGACGGCATCAGCACGCGCCTCGACACAGCCGCCACCGACGCCGCCAGAACATGGGATACCGCGCTGTCGCGCCTCGAACATACGGGCGAATCGCTCGCCAGCGCCAACCACCAGGCGATGGCCGACGCTTCGGCCGCCTTCGCGCAACAAGCCGCCGCCATCGCCGGGACGGTCAGCCAGTCGCACGCCAACTTGCAATCGCAATTGGCGGCACAGGAAACGGAGCGGCAGACGGCGCTAGCCGAACGCGATGAAACGCGGCTTTCCGCGTGGCGCGACACGCTGGCCAGCATGGCCACCACCATGCGCGACGAATGGCAACGGGCCAGCACGCAATCGGCCGCCGACCAGCAGGATGTCCGCGATGCCCTGGCGCAAAGCGCGCGCGACATCGCCACGCACGCCGAGGCTCACGCGACCGGCACGCTTGCCGAGATCGACCGCCTGCTACAGACCACGACCACGCAGCAATCGGAACTGGCCGCACGTGACGAGCAGCGACTCGCCACATGGCGCGACACGCTGGCAGCCATGGCCGCCACGATGCGCGACGAGTGGCAACAGGCCAGCTCGCAATCGGCTGCCCATCAACAGGATGTCCGCGATGCCCTGACGCAAAGCGCGCGCGACATCGCCACGCACGCCGAGGCTCACGCGACCGGCACGCTTGCCGAGATCGACCGCCTGCTACAGACCACGAGCACGCAGCAATCGGAACTGGCCGCACGTGACGAACAGCGACTCGCCACATGGCGCGACACGCTGGCAGCCATGGCCGCTACGATGCGCGACGAGTGGCAACAGGCCAGCTCGCAATCTGCGACCCATCAACAGGCCGTCCGCGACGCCCTGACGCAAAGCGCGCGCGACATCGCCGCTCACGCGCAGACGCACGCCACCGGCACCGTTGCCGAAATCGACCGCCTGTTGCAGGCCGCATCCACACTGCAAGCGGAACTGGCCTCGCGCGACGAACAGCGCCTTACCGCATGGCGTGACACGCTGGCAACCATGGCAGCTACCATGCGCGACGAATGGCAGCAGGCGAGCACGCAATCGGCCGAGCATCAGCGGGAGATCCGCGACGCCCTCGCCCGGACCGCCAGCGACATCGCCACACACACGCAGGAGCAGGCCAACGGCACCATCGCCGAAGTGGCTCGTCTGGCGCAGATCGCAACTGAAGCACCCAAGGCCGCCGCCGACGTCATCGCCGAACTGCGCCAGAAGCTCACCGACGGCATGGCACGCGACAACGCAATGCTCGAGGAGCGTGGGCGTCTGCTCGAAACACTCGGCACGCTGCTCGATGCCGTGAATCACGCCTCCACCGAGCAACGTGCGGCCGTGGATGGGCTCGTCACGACTACGGCGGACCTGCTGGAGCGCGTCGGCACGCGCTTCACCGAGCAGGTGGCGCAGGAGACCGGCAAGCTGGACGGCATCGCGGCACAGGTCACGGGCAGCGCCGTCGAAGTGGCGAGCCTGGGCGAAGCCTTCGGCATGGCGGTACAGGTATTCAGCGCATCGAATGACAAGCTGGCGGAGCACCTCACCCGCATCGAGGCCGCGCTCGACAAGTCCATGATGCGTAGCGACGAGCAGTTGGCCTACTACGTGGCGCAGGCCCGCGAGGTAGTGGACCTGAGCATGCTGTCGCAGAAGCAGATCCTGGAGAACTTGCAGCAGTTCTCAGCGCGGCAGGCTGGAGCAGAGGCGGCATGACGGACGACTTCGACGCCGGCGCGGAGCCCACCGTCCCGGCCTGGGCGGTGTTCGGTGACCTGATGTCGGTCATGCTGGGCGCCTTCGTGCTGGTGCTGCTGGGTGTGATCGGCGTGCAGATGGAACTGTCGGCACGGCTCGAGAACGAGGTCAAGCAGCGGCAGGAGGAACTGAAGCGACGCCAGACGCTGGAGGAAGCGCTCGCCGGGCCGCTGGCGGCTGGCCGGGTCACGCTCAAGGACGGGCGCATCGGCATCAGTGGCAATGTGCTGTTCGCGCTGAACTCCGACCAGTTGCAGCCGGAAGGCCGCGCGTTGCTCAAGAGCCTTGCCGCGCCGCTGTCGGCCTATCTGGGCGCGCGCGACGAGATCCTGATGGTGAGCGGTTTCACCGACGACCAGCAGGTCAGGGAAGGCAACCGGCGATTTGCCGACAACCTGGAACTGTCGGCCCAGCGGGCGCTGACCGTCACCCGCGCGCTGATCGAAGCGGGCCTGCCCCCGGCTTCGATCTTCTCGGCGGCATTCGGCTCGCAGCAGCCGGTCGCGTCGAATGCCACGGAGGAAAGCCGGGCGAAGAACCGGCGCGTGGAAATCGCGCCAGTGCCGAGAGTATCTGCCGGGGCCGGAGCCGGGGCCGGTACCACGAAACCCCATGCATAACGACGGCCCGCACGATCCCCTTACCCTGCTCGGCGGCTGGCGCGACAGCGGCGCAGACCGTGCGGACCCCGTCCGCTTTCGCTTTATCGAGACGATGGCGCAACGCGCGTCCGCCTATAGCGGCGAAGCTGGTCGTCTGCTCGATACACGGGTAGCCAGGCTGGTGGCGGAGTACGGAGCGATGCTAGCGCGTGACGCCGGCGCTTCGGACGAGGTGGCGTCGCCAGAGGCACAGTCGCAACCGCACAGTGCTCTCGCGGAACTCGCGGCGCTGAGGGAGCGCCTCGGGCAGCATACGCAGCCAGCCACTGGGGCCATCACCACCCACACTCACGCCCACACTCAGGCTCACACGCCCAACGCCCTCATCCCGCAGCGTGCCGCCCCCGCCGAACCGGAACTCGCCGACTACTTCCGCGACACCTGGGCCCGCGTCAGTGTCGACCGGCAAATGCGCCAGTCGCAGGCGGGTGTGCCCGAGAACGCCGGGCCGCTGAATACGAACCATCTGGTGCATCGGTCACTGTCACTGATGCGCGAGGTGTCGCCTGGGTATCTCGAACAGTTCCTGTCGTATGTCGATGCGCTGTCGTGGCTGGAGGGGATGCACCCCATCTCGCTGGTACCCGAACGCAAGGCACGCGCCAAATCGGGCAAGACGGGGAGCGGCACCGTCTGAAAGGGCCGGCGCGCAACGCGTCGGCTTTTCGTAGCGGCAATCACCATGGCTCCGTCTGTGCGCAACCGCACGGTGCAATACCGCGACACGCGCATAGTCACCCTCGCAGTACCGAGTCATCCGATTCCTGACCGACTGGGTAGCGAGCCATGAAACCAGAGCCATTTGTAGTGACGCCGGACGCGTACGCACGCCCGCTCAACGTCGTGGGCGAGAAGATCACGGTGCTGGCCTCAAGTGCCGCCACGCAGGGCTACGAGGTATTCCTGCAGCATGGCGAAGAAGGCAGTGGGCCGCCGCCGCATAGCCACGACTGGGACGAATCGTTCTACGTCACCAGGGGCAGTGTCGAGATCGGCTATGACGATCAGGTCGTCGTGGCACCGGTCGGCACGTTCGTCCATATTCCGGCCGGCACGACGCACTCATTTCGCTTCGGTACCGGCGGGGGCGAGATGATCTCGGTCACCAGCCACGGCGGCAATGCCTCGCATCTCTTCTCGCGCATCGATGAGACGGTCCCTCCGGGCCCGCCCGATCTGGAAAAGCTTCATGCGGTGGCGCAGGAGTGCGGCGTGACGATTCCGGGATAACAGGCCGCTGCCGCAAGATTGCGCGGCGACCGCCTGAACGGATCAACGCTTGATCTTGACCGCCCGCTTCGCGGCGGTGCCTGCACGTTTGCCGCTGACGGCCTTCGCGCCCGGCGCGGCCACCGCTCTCCGCTCCTTGACCTTGCCTGACACCGCTGCCGGCAGCGCCTGAGCGGAGCGCATCTGCTGGCTCTCGCTGGTGGTCACGCCAATGGTACGTGCCAGTTGCCGGCTGACGCTGATATAGGCGTGTCCCAGCCGGGCATCGAAGTACAAGGAATCCCCGCGTGCCAGTCGCACGAACTCGCCATTCGAGAAGTGCACCTCGACTTCGCCGCTCAGCACATAGATGAACTCCTCGCCGGGGTGGCTGGCAAAGACCTCAGGGCCCGTGATGTGCCGCGCGTGGACGGTGGCCACCGTCGGGCTCATTTGTTTGCCGGCCGCCTCGGTACAGAGAAACTCATAGGCGATCGACTGGCCCGTATAGACCACGCCCTGATTGGCGCGCGTGACGATGGGACCCTGGAACGGCGCCGCGGTTTCCCCCGCGCCGGCGAACATCTCGCCCATGTCCATCTGCAACGCCTTGCCGATGGCCGCGAAGTTGTCGTAGCCGAGCGCAAGCTGGCCACGCTCCGCGCGCGAGATGGTGGTGATGGATACGCCGGACAGTTCAGCAAGGTGAGCCAGCGTCCAGCCGAGCGCCTTGCGCGCGCCGCGCAGGCGCTTGCCGAAGGTCTCCCGGTCCAGCGTGCGCGACGGGTCCACGTGCGCCGAGGCATTAGTCTCTTTCAAGCCAGGATCCTTTCGTGTTTCGTGATGACGTGTTGTTGAGCCCGGCCCCCCACGTAGGGGTATGCCCTTGGCATCCGCAATTTATCCGATAATTTGCGTATCCGCAATTTGCGTATTCGCAAATTCTTGAATACACTCGCTGGACCCATGAGCCTGCGCCCCGCCTTGCGCCGGCGTGCAACGTCCCCAAGCACCCTTTGCCAATGACTGCAACCACGGCCCCACTCCGCTCTGACTTTCTGGTAATCGGCGCAGGTATCGCTGGCGCCTCCGTCGCGTACTGGCTCGCGCCGCACGGCAGCGTCACCGTGCTGGAGCGGGAAAGTCAGCCGGGCTATCACTCCACCGGCCGATCCGCCGCGCTGTTCATGGAAAGCTACGGCACGCCTCAGGTGCGCGCGCTGACGATGGCCAGCCACGCCTTTCTCGCAAATCCGCCGCAGGGCTTTGCCACGCATCCGCTGCTGACGCCGCGCGGCGCGCTGATGGTCGCCGCGCCTGGGCAGCAGGCCCTGCTCGACGAGCACTGGGAAATCCTGCGTGCGATGGCGCCCGAGGCCGAACTGCTGACCGCGCAGCAGGCTTGCGAACGCGTGCCCGTGCTGCGTCCGGAGATGGTAATCGGCGCGGTCTACGAGCCCGGCGCGGCCGACATGGATGTCCATGCGATCCATCAAGGCTACCTGCGTGGCATACGTCAGGCGGGTGGCAAGCTGGTCTGCGACGCGGAGGTCCGCGCCATCACGCGTCATGGCGATGTCTGGCGCGTAGAAGCGGGACAAGCCGTCTACGAATCGCCGGTCGTGCTGAATGCCGCCGGTGCGTGGGCCGACGTGATCGCGCGCCAGGCCGGCGTCTCCCCGCTTGGCCTGCAGCCCTGCCGGCGTTCGGCCTTTGTCTTCCAGCCGCCCGCCGGCGTCGACAGCCATGGCTGGCCCATGGTGCACAGTGCCGACGAGTCCTGGTACATCAAACCCGACGCTGGCATGTTGCTCGGCTCTCCGGCCAATGCCGACCCGGTCGAGCCGCAAGACGTGCAGCCCGAGGAACTGGATATCGCGATGGCGATCCACCGCATCGAGGAAGCCACCACGCTGACGATCCGCCATCCCGCCCGTACCTGGGCCGGCCTGCGCTCCTTCGTGGCGGACGGCGACCTGGTAGGTGGCTTCGACGATCGCGCACCCGGCTTCTTCTGGGTGGCTGCGCAGGGCGGCTACGGCATCCAGACGTCCGCGGCCATGGGCGAGACCTGCGCCGCGCTGGCGCGTGGCTTGCCTGTGCCTGCGCACGCCGCGTCCTTCGGGCTGACCGCCGAAATGCTGGGGCCCGCGCGGTTGCGCCGCGCCGTGGCCTCATAGCAGCGGGCCCGGCATCCACGGGCCACGCGCAGACGAAACGAAAGCACAACGACAGGTACAACAACGACTCAAGGAGACAGCCGTGCGTGTGTTCAGCGCTTCCCTCGCCACCGAGACCAATACTTTCGCGCCGATGCCGACCGGGCTCGCATCGTTCCGCGACCGTGGTTACTTCCCGGCCGGCCAGCATCCGGACCAGATGACATTCTTTTCCGGGCCGCTGTGGGCCGCGCGCCTGCGCGGCAAGGAGCGCGGCTGGACGTTGCTGGAAGGCATGGTGGCCGGTGCCCAGCCCAGCGGCACCACCACGCGGCACGCCTATGAAACGCTGCGCGAGGAACTGCTGGCCGATCTGCGCGCGGCGCTGCCGGTGGACATGGTGCTGCTCGGCCTGCACGGCGCCATGGTCGCCGATGGCTACGACGACTGCGAAGGCGACCTGCTGCAACGGGTGCGCGCCATTGTCGGCCCCGATGTGGTGATCGGCGCGGAACTCGATCCGCACTGCCACCTGTCGCCCGCCATGACTACGCATGCCGACCTTCTGATCGCCTTCAAGGAGTACCCGCACACAGACGTGCTCGAACGCGCGATCGAACTGGTCGACCTGTGCGCGGACAAGGCGGCGGGCAAGATCCGTCCGGTCCCGGCGGTGGTCGACTGCGGCATGATCGTCACGGTGCATACGTCGCGCCAGCCTGCGCGTGGCTTCGTCGACCGCATCCAGGCACTGGAAGGCCACAACGGTGTGCTGTCGATCTCGATCGCGCACGGATTCTCCTGGGGCGACGTACCCGAGATGGGCACCAGGGTGCTCGTCTACACGGACGGCGACGCCACCGCGGCCCAGACGCTCGCACGCCGTCTGGCCGATGAACTGATCGACATGCGCGAGGCGCTCGACGTGCCGTACCCCCGCATCGACGCCGCGCTGGACGAGGCACTGGCCTTTGACGGTGGCCCGGTGGTGCTGGCGGATGGCGCCGACAACCCGGGCGGTGGCGCGGCGGGCGATTCCACCTTCATCCTGCGTCGCATGATCGAACGTGGCATCGGCAATGCGGCCATCGGCCCAATGTGGGACCCGATCGCGGCACGCATCGCGTTCGAAGCCGGCGTGGGCGCGCGCCTGCCGCTGCGCATCGGCGGCAAGATCAGCCCGCTCTCCGGCGAGCCGCTGGATCTGGATTGCACGGTCAAGGCGCTGATGCCCGACATGGTGATGACCGGCCTGGCCAACGCTCCCATGCAGATGGGCGACAGCGCGCTCGTGGAGGCCAACGGCATCGACATCGTTCTGATCACGCTGCGCAACCAGGCCATGGGAACCGATCTCTTTACCCAGCTTGGCTGCGACCTCGCCGCAAAAAAGATCATCGTGGTCAAGTCGTCGCAGCACTTCTACGCATCCTTCGCGAAGATCGCGCGCCACGTGATCTATGCCGGAGCGCCGGGTGCGGTGACGCTGGACCTGCGCACCCTGCCCTACCGCAAGGTTCACCGCCCGAAGTGGCCGCTCGATCCCGCCTGATTCGCGGGACGCAGAGACTCCAATACCAAGACACCTGACAAGCATCAGGACAAAGCAAGACAAGGAGGAGACAAGACATGCAACACCGACCGCTCGCCACGCTCGTCATTGGCGCCCTGTTGCTGGCCGGCACCAGCCTGCCGGCGCAGGCGCAGGCGCAGGCCCCCGCCAGGACGCTGAAGATCGTGCCGCACGCCGACCTGAAGATCCTCGACCCGACCTTCACCACGGCCTACATCACGCGCAACTTCGGCTATATGGTCTACGACACGCTGTTCGCACAGGACGCGACCGGCAAGCCGCAGCCGCAGATGGTTGAGAAGTACACCAGCAGCAAGGACGGCAAGCAGTGGAGCTTCACGTTGCGTCCCGGCCTGAAGTTCTCCGATGGCAACGCCGTGACCGCCGCAGACGCCGTCGCATCGTTGCAGCGCTGGGGCGCGCGCGACAGCCTGGGACGCTCGATGGGCGAGGCCGGCGCCGAGTGGAAGGTCGTCGACGCGCGCACCTTCACGCTGACGCTGCAGCAGCCCTTTGGGCTGGTGCTGGAAGCGCTGGCCAAACCCTCCGGCTTTCCGCCGGTGATCCTGCCCGAACGCCTGGCCAAGCAACCGGCCACCGCGCCGCTGAACGAAGTGGTGGGTTCCGGCCCCTATCTGTTCAAGCGCGACGAATGGGTACCGGGCAACAAGGCCGTGTTCGTCCGCAATCCCAACTACACGGGCCGCCGCGAAGCACCAAGCGGTCTGGCCGGCAACAAGACCAGCCACTTCGATCGCATCGAATGGCTGTACCTCCCCGACGCCAACAGCGCGGTCGCCGCCCTCAAGCGCGGCGAGGTGGACCTGATCGAGCAGTTGCCACCGGACTACATCACGCCGCTGCGTGCCGATAACAGCCTCAAGGTCGGCTCTGGCGGCACCTACCAGGGAATGCTGGTGATGAACCAGTTGCACCCGCCCTTCAACAATCCGAAGGTACGCCAGGCCCTGCTGCAGGCGGTCAGCCAGGAGCGCTTCACCGCGGCCATGGGTTTCCCGCTGGACATGCGCATGAACTACTGCGCCACGTTCTTCATTTGCGGCAGCCCCAATGACACGGCCGCCGGCGCCGAACCCTTCCGCAAACCGGACGTCGCGAAGGCCAAGCAGATGCTTGCGGCCTCGGGCTACAAGGGTGAAAAGGTGGTGTTGCTGGTGCCCACCGACATCACCGCGCTGAACGCCGAGGCGCTGATGGCCGCGCAAACCATGCGCAGCATCGGCATCAACGTCGACATGCAGAACATGGACTGGGCTTCGATCGGCGCGCGACGTGCCAAGCGTGACGCGCCGGATGCCGGGGGCTGGAACATGTATGTGACCGTGGCAGGCGAGTTCGATGTCAACACCCCGGTCACCAACGCCTACCTCAGCGCCGCCTGCGGCAACAGCCTGCCGGGCTGGCCGTGCGACAAGCCGCTGGACGAGTTGCGCAGCGCATGGGTGCGCGAGATGGTGCCGGCCAAGCGGCGCGATCTGCTCGATGCCTTCCAGAAGCGCGCCTATGAAACGGTGCCGTACGTGAACACCGGGCAGTACTCGTCCGCGTTCGCCGCGCGGGCCAACCTGAAGGGCCTGGACAAGCTGTGGGGCGGCGTGCCCACGGTCTGGGCGCTTGACCGCTGAGCGAGCCTGCCATGGGTTACCTGATCCGCCGCCTGCTGGCCACGCTGCCGGTGATGGCCGTGGTGGCCATCGTGGTCTTCCTGCTGATCCACCTGTCGCCGGGCGACCCGGCGGCACTGATCGCGGGCGACCTTGCCACCGTCGAGGACATCGCGCGCCTGCGTGCCACGCTGGGCCTCGACCAGCCGCTGTGGCAACAGTTCGGGCTCTGGGCCGGCCGGCTCGCCAGCGGAGACCTGGGCACCTCCATCTTCACGCAGATGCCGGTGACCGAGCTTCTGGCCCAGCGACTGGAGCCGACGCTGTCGATCGCCGCGCTGACCATGCTGCTGACGCTGCTGGTATCGGTGCCGCTGGGCACGCTGGCGGCCTATCGCGCGGGCAGCTGGGTCGACCGGCTGGTGATGCTGTTCGCCGTGCTGGCGTTCTCGCTCCCGGTATTCCTTGTGGGCTACCTGCTGGTCTATGCGTTCGCGATCCAGTTGCCGTGGTTTCCGGTGCAGGGCTATGCCCGGCTGGCCGATGGCGCCGGGGGCTGGCTGCGTAGCCTGGTGCTGCCGTGCGTCAACCTGGCGCTGGTGTACATCGCCCTGATTACCCGCATGACGCGCGCCACGGTGCTGGAAGTGCTGCACGAAGACTACATCCGCACCGCCCGCGCCAAGGGGCTCGGTGTGCTGCCGGTGCTCGGCCATGCGCTGCGCAACGCGGCCATTCCGATTGCGACCACGGTCGGCACCGGCATCGCGCTGCTGATCGGCGGCGTGGTGGTGACCGAGACCGTATTTGCGATTCCCGGCGTTGGCCGGTTGGTAGTGGATTCGGTGCAACGCCACGACTACCCGGTCATCCAGAGCGTGCTGCTGCTCTCGGCAGGTGCCTACGTGCTGATCAACCTGATGATCGACCTCAGCTACCGGCTGTTCGATCCCCGCATCAAATACTGAGCCGCCATGACCGCTACCCTGCCCTCGCGCCAGGACGCCGCCGCACGGCCGGCGGACGACGACGCGCCGTTCGTGCTGCCCCGCTGGTACTGGGCGCGCAAGCATCCCACCCTCGTCATTGGCGCCGTGCTCCTGCTGGCCGTTGCCGCGCTGGCGATCGCCGCGCCGTGGATCTCGCCGTTCGACCCGCAGGACATCGACCCGCTGGCGCGTATGCAGCTGCCTTCCGCCGAACACTGGTTCGGCACCGATGCGCTGGGCCGCGACGTGTTCAGCCGCGCGGTCTGGGGCGGCCGCGTGTCGATGATCGTCGCCCTCTCGGTCGGCCTGCTATCCACCGTGCTGGGCGTCATCATCGGCCTGACCGCCGGCTTCGTGCGCTGGACCGACGGTTTTCTCATGCGCGTGATGGACGGGCTGATGGCCATCCCGGGCATCCTGCTGGCGATCGCGCTGATGGCACTGACCCAGGCCAGCCTGGGCGCGGTGATCGTCGCCATCACCATCCCCGAGGTGCCGCGCGTGGTGCGGCTGGTTCGCTCGATGGCGCTGACCCTGCGCGAGCAACTGTACGTCGAAGCCGCGCACGCGGTTGGCACGCGGCTGCCGGTGATCCTGCTGCGCCACGTGCTGCCCAACATGGTCGCGCCGCTGATCGTGCAGGCCACCTTTGTCGCGGCGGCGGCCGTGCTGACCGAGGCGGCGCTGTCCTTCCTCGGCGTGGGCGTGCCGGCGCAGACGCCAAGCTGGGGCAACATCATGGCCGAAGGCCGCAACTTCGTTGCCGTGGCTTTCCACATCCTGCTGTATCCCGGCCTGCTGCTGGCCGCCACCGTGCTCGCTATCAACCTGCTCGGAGATGGCCTGCGCGATGCGCTCGATCCGCGCCTGGCGCGCCAACTCTGAGATGGGAACTGCCATGACGTCCACCCGCAAGGCACTCCCCGCCGGCACACCACTGCTGGAAGTACAGGACCTGCACGTGCGCTTCGACACCCTGACCGGCCCCGCGCGATCGGTCAACGGTGTCTCCTACACGGTGCGCGCCGGCCAGACACTGGGTGTGGTCGGTGAATCCGGCTGCGGCAAGAGCGTGACCGCGCTCTCCATCATGCGGCTGCTGTCCACGCCACCCGCGCACGTGACAGGCGCCGTCCTGCTCGACGGGACCGATCTGCTCACGCTAGGCGAGCGCGAGATGCGCCGCATCCGTGGCAACCGCATCTCCATGATCTTCCAGGAGCCGATGACCTCGCTCAATCCGGTCTTGACCATCGGCCGCCAGATCGCGGAAACCGTGCGCCTGCACCAGGGGGCGAGCCATGCCGAAGCGCTTGCGCGCGCGATCGACATGTTGCGCCTCGTGCAGATCCCCGAGCCCGAGCGGCGCGCGAACGAGTATCCGCATCAGCTCTCTGGCGGCATGCGCCAGCGCGTGATGATCGCGCTCGCGCTGGCCTGCAATCCCGAGGTGCTGATCGCCGACGAGCCCACCACCGCGCTGGACGTGACCATCCAGGCGCAGATCCTCGACCTGATCCGACGCCTGCAGCAGGAGCTGGGCACCGGCGTGGTGATGATCACGCACGACCTCGGCGTGGTGGCGGAGAGCTGTCATCGCGTGGTGGTGATGTACGCCGGGCGCAAAGTCGAAGAAGCGAACGTGGCCGATCTGTTCGACCGCCCGCTGCATCCCTACACACGCGCCCTGATGGCATCCATGCCGTCGATGAACACCGGCAGCAGCCGCCTGACCGAGATCCCCGGGCTGGTGCCGTCGCCCCAGCAACCACAGCGCGGCTGCGCCTTCGCGCCACGCTGCGCCCAGGCGCAGGCCCGCTGCCACACGGAGATCCCCCGGCTCTCGGCACAGGGCGCCGACCACTTTGTGGCCTGCTTCGCCGTCGAGGCAAGTCAATCCGATCGCGTCGCGCCAGTCGACAGTACCCCGGAGACCCTTGCATGAACCCCTCTCAGGAACCTATCGCGGCGACCGCGCAGGCCGCGCCGCTGCTGCAGGTGGACGGGCTGCGCAAGCACTACACTGCGCCGCGCCGCTGGCCCTCGCCGCCGCCCCGGCCGATCCAGGCGGTTGATAACGTCTCCTTCACGGTCGCTCGTGGCGAAACACTGTCCCTGGTGGGCGAATCCGGCTGCGGCAAGACCACCACCGCAAAGTCCGTGCTGCGTCTGGTGGAGCCCACCGCAGGTTCGGTCAGGCTGGACGGCGAGGAACTGCTGACCCTATCGGCCGGAGAGATGCGTCGCCGCCGGCGCGAACTACAGATCATCTTCCAGGATCCCTATGCTTCGCTGAGCCCCCGTCTGACTGCGGGAGACATCGTCGCGGAGCCGCTGCGCAACTTTGGGATGCGCTCCCGCGCGGAGCGCGAGGCGCGCGTGCAGTGGCTGTTCGGCAAGGTCGGCCTGCGCCCCGAGGCCACCGCGAAGTATCCGCATGAGTTTTCGGGCGGGCAACGCCAGCGGCTCGGCATCGCCCGCGCACTGGCCATGCAGCCCAAGCTGATCGTGTGCGACGAACCGGTCTCCGCGCTCGACGTGTCGGTGCAGGCCCAGGTCGTCAACCTGCTGATGGACCTGCAGCAGGAGTTCGGCATCGCCTATCTTTTCGTCGCCCATGATCTGGCCGTGGTGCGCCATATCAGCCGCCGCGTGGCCGTGATGTACCTGGGTCGCATCGTCGAACTGGCCGACCGCGATGCGCTGTTCTCGACGCCGCGCCACCCCTATACCGAGATTCTGCTGTCGGCCGCCCCGGTGCCAAACCCGCGCGCGCCGGCACGACGCATTCTGCTGCAGGGCGATCCGCCCAGCCCGGCAAACCCGCCCTCTGGCTGCCACTTCCATACGCGCTGCCCGCTTGCGCAGCCCATTTGCCGCGAGCAGGCACCGGCGCTGACGGCGCGCCCGTCGGATGCGCCGGGCGGCCACCAGGTCGCCTGTCATTTCCGTTGAAGGACACACCCATTCCATTTCAGGAGACCCGTAGCATGGCTGAGCAGGCTTCGAACCATCATGATCTGCTGATCCGGGGCGGCACCGTGATCGACGGTAGCAAGGCACCGCGATTCGCCGCCGACATTGCCGTGCGCGATGGCCGCATCGCCGCTATCGGCGACCTTGCCGGTCACACTGCCGAGCGCACGCTGGACGCCACTGGCCGCATCGTCACCCCGGGCTTCATCGACTCGCATACCCACGACGACCAGGCGGTGCTGTCGCAGGCGGCAATGCCGTTCAAGATCTCCCAGGGCGTGACCACGGTGGTGGCCGGCAACTGCGGCATCAGCGCTGCACCGCTACGCGCCAACATGGACCTGCCGATGCCGCTGGGCCTGATCGATGCACCGCCTGAAGGCCGCTTCACAACCTTCGCCGCCTATCTGGAAGCCCTGCGCGCCACCCCCAGCTCGGTGAACGTGGCAGCGATGGTGGGGCACTCCACGCTGCGCGCGGTCACCATGTCCGCGCTGGATCGCCCCGCGAACGACGACGAGATCGCAGCCATGCAGGCGCTGGTCGAGGAAGCGATGCAGGCGGGTGCCATCGGGCTGTCAACTGGTACCTTCTACCCGCCGGCGATCAAGGCCACCACCGAGGAGATCATCGAAGTCTGCCGCCCGCTGAGCGCGCGCAAGGCGCTCTATGTCACGCACATGCGCAACGAGTCCGATCAGGTCATGGAAGCGCTCGAGGAGACCTTCCAGATCGGCCGCGCGCTGGACGTACCCGTGGTGGTGTCACACCACAAGGTGCAGAACACCCCAAACTTCGGCCGCAGCCGCGTCACCCTGCCCTTTATCCAGGAGACGATGCAGCACCAGTGCGTGTCGCTCGACTGCTATCCCTACACTGCCGGCTCCACCATGATCCGCACCGAACCCGCCATGCTCGAGGGTCGCGTGCGCATCGCCTCCAGCGTGCCGCACCCGGAATGCACGGGCCGCGACCTGGATGACATCGCCCGCGAATGGGGCGTCGCCAAGCAGGAAGCCGCACGGCGCCTGCAGCCCGGCACGGCCATCTACTTCCTGATGGACGAAGCCGATGTGCAACGCATCCTGGCTTTCGACGAAACGATGATCGGATCGGACGGCATCCCGGTCGGCGAGAATCCGCACCCGCGCCTGTGGGGCACTTTCCCGCGTGTGCTGGGGCATTACTGCCGCGAGGTCGGCCTGTTCCCGCTGGAGACCGCCGTCTGGAAGATGACCGGCCTGACCGCGCGCAACTTCGGCCTGCACGGACGCGGCACGCTGGCGGTCGGCAACCATGCCGACATTGTGATCTTCGATGCCGGCACCATCCGCGACGCCGCCGACTACGACACGCCCACGCGCCCGGCCGAGGGCATCGACACCGTGATCGTCAACGGCGCCATCACCTGGCACGGCGGGCAGCATACCGGCGCCAGGAACGGCCAGGTCATCAAGCGTCGTCACGCCGCCTGATGACCTGGCGGGAAGCACCGAGGCCGAGTGCCATGAGCCCCGGCCTCGGATGCTCCCGCGTAGCGGCTAGAAGCGGTGGCGTACTCCCACGGCCACGCCGATCATGTTGTCCGCTCCGGCCCCCAGGTAGTAAGCATTCGCAAAACTGATCGCCGACGTGTCGAAGTTCAACCCCGAGTTCTTCGAATAGGCGGTGGTCAGGTAGACGTCGGTACGCTTGGAGAAGGCGTAGTCGGCGATGAAGGTGACCTGCCACGGGTTCTTCACGTTGAAGCCCGCTACGTTCCTGATGTCGTCGTAGTAGTAGGCCAGTGTCAGGCCAAGCGCGGCAGTCGCCTGGTAGTTCGCGCCAATCCAGTAGTAGTTGTCTCGCAACAGGGTCGCGTCGGTGGTCCCCTTGTTCAATCCCCAGCGGTATCCACCCATCACCTTGACCGGCCCGGTCTCATAGCTGGCCGCTAGCGCGACTTTTCGGAATGCGCCGGTTGCCCCCGTTGTCGCGGACAGCGTGGGGTTGTATTGGTCGTAGACCACCGTGGCCCCGAACGGTCCGCCGGAATAGCTCAACGAGGCACCGTATCCGGTATCGCGGCGGAACTGGCCCGCGACCTCGCCGGCACCGGCAACACCGTTGCCAAACGACCAGTAGCCACCGGCGGTGACGCCCCCGAACTTGCCGACATACTTGATAACGTTGTCCGAGCGGTAGTTCAGGCCGAGTTGCATGGCAATCGGCTCGTACTGCACGCCGTAGCGGGTCGGCGAGAAGTCGGCCAGCGCGCTGAAGATCGTGGTGTACTGACGGCCCAGCGTGATGGCACCAACGCTGTCGCTCTGCAAGCCCACATACGCCTGACGGCCAAAGATCCGGCCACCCTGCTGCAACTTGCCGTCATCGCTGCCAAAGCCGCTTTCCAGCACGAACAGCGCCTTCATCCCGCGGCCGAGATCTTCGGTCCCGCGAATCCCCCAACGCGAGCCAGACAAGCCGCCGGGCGTCATGCCGATTTTGCTGTGCGCAGGGCCCGGAAAGCCGGGTTGGGTCGGCGCGATGGAGGAATAGTGGCTGACGTACTCGATGTTTGCATCGACGACGCCATAAAGCGTGATCGAACTCTGCGCCAGTACGGGCGCGGATGCAGCACTGAGTACAGCAAATACGGTTCCCTGTTTCATGTTTGATGTCTCCTTGTTGGTCTTGGGTGTTACAGGCACTGCACGAAAAAAAGGCAAAGCACAGCCAACGCCCCAGGGCGGAAATCCCTGGGGACGGCGTGGTGAAAAAAAGGCAAATGCCGGACTGACCGGGGTCGCGCTGCTACCAGCGCGCCGGCATCATGACCTTCGCAATATGGGGGCGTGAAGAAGAACCTGGAGCTGTGCCTTCAGCTCGGACGTTGACGTTGGCATGGCATCCGAAAATGCCTTTCGAGATTCCGGTGCAGGTACGGGTGCCTGCTGACAATGACTACGGTTCGATACCTACTCCGGTTCGATACCTGCTGCCTTGATGGTTTTGGCCCACTTCGCGGTTTCGTTGCGGACAAACGCCGCCAGCTCTTCCGGCGTTGAAGACAGCGGCTGCCCGCCCGTCTTGCCGAAGTGCTCCGCCGCCGCGCTGCTGCCCATGGCCTGCTGGATAAAGCCGCTCATCTGGTCGACGACAGACGTGGGTGTGCCGGCGGGGAAGAATGCCGCCACCCAAGCCGTCAATTCATAGCCCGGCAATCCGCTCTCGTCCATCGTGGGCACGTCCTTGAACAACGGATGCCGCTGTGCGGTGGTCACCGCGATCGCGCGCAGCTTGCCGGCCTGGATCAGCGGCCGCGCCGGCGAGATGTCGGAGATCATGAAGTCGATCTGATGGCCCATCAGGTCGGTCAGCGCCTGGGGCACCCCCTTGTAGGGGACATGCAGCGCTGGCGCTCCGCTCATGATCTTGTACAGCTCGCTGGCGATACGGGTGGAGGAACTGCCGCTCCCGAACGTCAGCTTCCCCTGCCGTTGCCGGGCCAGCGCCGTCAGATCCGCCACGGTGCGCACCGGGCTGTCGGACGGCACCACCAGTACCAGGCCACTCTTGGCGATCAGCGAAACCGGAGCAAAATCCTTGATGGGATCGTAGGGCAGCTTCTTGAACAACGAGGCGTTGGCCGCGTGCGTGGTGTTGGTGGTGATCAGCATGGTGTAGCCGTCGCCCTGCGCGGTGGCAACGGCCTTTGCCGCGATGAATCCGTTCGCGCCCGGGCGGTTCTCGACCACCACGGACTGGCTCGTCTGCATCGTGATGCTTTGGGCCACATAGCGTGCGCTTTCGTCGGTGCCGCTTCCCGCCGGGAACGGCACGACTACGCGTATCGGCTTGTCCGGATACCCCTTGGTCACGGCCGCCGAAGCCATCTCTGGCGCCGTTGCCGATACCGCCAGGGCGGGGAGCAGCCCGAGAAAGCGCCGCCGGTTGATCTGCTGTTCCATTGTGTCTCCTTCTATTTTTGTCTCTGGTAATCCGTCGCAGCGTCGCGCGTCAGCTCACGGCGTCGTGCGCGCGGATGACGATGAATGCCGAGGGAGCACCACCGGCCGCGATGCGTAGAACATGGTTCTCCGGCACGAAGACCCAATCGCCCGCGATCGCGCGGAACGGTTGATCGCCGATCTGACCGTCCAGCTTGCCGCTGCGCACGAACAGCACCTGTTCCGCGTCCTGTAACGCGTGGGGAGCCACATAACCGTCGGCGGCAAGTTGCACCATGTAGATATCGAGGAACCGGGCGCCCACCGTCTGATGCGAGATTGCCGGGCTGACCCGCGCGCCCACATAGAAATCCAAGTCGATCGGCGGCGCATCGGTCGGCACGTCGCGTACGTCGCCGGCACCGTCCTGGAGGCGCGGATCGTCGATGCCGTCCGCCACCACGGCGGCATTCGGGTTCTCGCTGTAGGGTGGCGCGTAGACCACCATGACTTGCACCGGCTCTTCGCTCACGACTTCAAAGCGGTGAAACATGCCGACCGCGTTGAAGCTCCAGTCGCCCGCCCTCAGCGTGCGACGGTGCCCCGGCAGCTCGCCCACGCCCTCGCCGGCTAGCAGGTAACTGGCCTGTTCGAGGTTCGGGTGTGCATGAGGCAATGCGCCATGGCCACGCGTGATCGTGCCAAGCAGCACCTCTACCCGCCGGGCGCCTACCGTTTCCTTGCCGATGATGCGCTGATTGGCGGTACCGGTATGGTTCGCCGGCGAGTAGGTCGCCACGTCCGCCGCACGCAAAACCATTGGGGATGCCATCGTCTGTCTCCTTGTCACGTTGCGATGCAGGACTAGCGACGCGCTTCAGGAATCGTCAACTCCGGATAGTGTTCGCTCAGTGTCGCCGGGAGCGCGACATCCAGCACGAAGCGATCGCCGCGATACCAGAAGAAGCCGGCCATCAGGACATTGCCGTCGACATCGAGAATCGACCGGGCCATCTTCGCGACCGGCGCGCCAAAGATGTAGCCGAGATCGCGCACCAGCACATAGTCCGCCGGCTCGACCGTCAGCGTCATGTACGTGGCACCCATCCGGTCGCCCACGACCTGACGCAGCAGCTGGACAAGCTTGTGACGTCTCTCGCCACCGCGCGGAAACCGGGCATATACGGAAGTCGCCACGTACATCTCGATGGCGCAGAACGGTGCCCCGTCCTGGATATGGAGCTTGCGCACCATCGCATAGGTGTCGTGTGCCTTGCCGAATCTCGACAGCGCTGTCGGCAGGCTGACGCCGTCCCGCTTCTCGAGAATGCGGATCTCGAGATCGGCGGCGCCAACCGCATCGTCGTTGATGGCGGCACGCAGACGCTCGTCGAATCCGGATGGCGCCTTGATGACGTGAGTGCCGCGCCCGCGCTGGCTGCTGATCAGCCCCTCTTCGGCCAGCAACGCGAAGGCCTGCCTCACCGTGACCTTGGCGATCCCGTGGGACTGCGCCATCGCGTCCACCGTCGGTAGCTGGTGACCAATCGGGTACTCGCCCGAGACGATCTTGTGCCGAATGACGCTGGCGAGCTGCCGATAACGGGTTACGCCATCGGTGCCGTCTTCGCCCAGCACGCTGTTGTCATTGGCAGACGTGTTAGCCGTGACCGGGCTCATTGCAGCAGCCCTCCCGGCACGCGTACAGGCATGGTCAACAGAATCTGGGCCATGCCCTTGCCCAGGGGGTCATTGCGCAGAGATGCCATGCCTCCTCCGTCCAGTGCTGACTCACAAACGAAGTTCATCGCGTCGAAGCCTGGAAGGTCGTAGCGCGTCACTGGCCCTTCCACGAGATGCGCCAGCCAGTCCGCCACGCGTGCCGGCGTGACCTCCGCACGCAACAGCGGCAGGTACTCGGGCCTGCGTGCGATAAGACCGATGTTCGAGATGTCGCCTTTGTCGCCGCTGCGCCCGTAGGCGAGGCGGATCAGGGGTACTTCGATCGTGTCGTGAGGTCCCGCCATCGCGGCAACGACGTCGATGTCGGGGGCTGGTGCGGTGACGGTTGCATCCGCGCTGTCGCCCAAGGGAATCGGCACGGCGCTACGCACTCCGTCCATCACAACGGCCGGCGCCAGCGCTGCCTTGTCCAGCAGGAACGGGTACTGCCGGATCGATGGCGATGGGCTGGCGCGCCCGCCTCCGCCAGAACCCGTGGTGCCGGGCGACCAACTCGTCCCCGCGGCGGCAATCTCGCGGGCGAACAGCTCCAGTGGCGCCTTATCCCGGTGCGTGACGGCGATTCGCATGACGACTTCGCGCGTGTGGCGCGTCGCCGCACGCGGCCCGAAGCAGGACTCCGCGCCGAGCACCTCGATGCGGGTGCGGATATAGTCGCCCCAGCCGTTCTCCTCGAAGATCCGGCGCGTGCGCGCGAGGATGGCTTCCCCGGTACGCTCCGCCTTGGCCACCGCATCGACACCAATGATCGAAAGCTGGGCATTGCAGCGAAAGCCGTCGATGTAGGTAGCGCTGACCTTATAGGCACCACCCGGCGCGCGTCCACGCGCCCCGCTGACCTCGATCCGGTTCTGGCCGATCTGCCGCAGTTCGACGCGCGTGAAGTCGCACGTGACGTCAGGTAGCAGGTAAGACGCGGGATCGCCGATCTCGTAGAGGACCTGCTCGCCGACGGTGGCGGTGCTCACCAAGCCGCCTGTAGCGGGAGGCTTGCCGACCACGAAACTGCCGTCGTCGCGACATTCCACCACGGGATACCCGATGTTCGGCCAGTCCGGCACGCTTTCCCAATCGGTATGCAGCCCTCCGGTAGCCTGGCACCCACACTCGATGATGTGGCCGGCCAGACTGCCCTGCGCCAGCCGGTCATAGTCAACCGGCTGCCAGCCGAACTCATGCATCAGCACACCCAGGGTGACCGCACTGTCGACACAGCGCCCGGTAATGACGATCTGGGCACCTTGATCCAGTGCCTGGCGAATCGGCAACGCGCCCAGATAGGCATTGGCGCTGACGACCTTCTCCGGCAGGGGGCGACCCTTCTGCATGTCGCGCACGCCCGCGTCGCGCAATTGCGGCAGCAGCGACATCACGTCGTCGCCTTCGACCACGGCAATGCGCAGCGAGAGACCATGTTCCGCCGCCAGCGCGGCGATGGCCTCGGCGCACCCGTGTGGATTCATCCCACCCGCGTTGCTGATGACACGAATGCCACGCTCTGCGATCTCGCCGATCAGGCTCTTCATCGTCACCGTCACGAAATCCGTGGCATAGCCAAGCTCCGGCTTGCGCAACCGGGCCGACGCCAGGATCGACATGGTCAGTTCGGCCAGGTAATCGAACACCAGATAGTCAATGTTCCCGCGGCGCACCAGTTGCGGCGCGCCCACGCTGCTGTCACCCCAGAAACCGGATGCGCCGCCGATGCGGATCGTTTTTCCTGTCATGTGTGTGCTCCTATTTGCCGGTCCAGCCGGGCCGGCGTTTCTCACGGAAGGCAAGCTGCCCCTCACGGGCATCTTCGGTCATGGCCAGCAGGCCGATCTGGCTTTCCGTAAACGCCATCGATTGCGCGAAAGGCATGTCTTCGACGTGCTTGAGGGTGTAGAGGCCGCGACGGATGGCCGTCGGCGACTTGTCGAGCAAGCGCCCCAGCAACCAGTCAATCCTGCCGTCCAGATCGTCATCGACATAGTTGACCAGCCCTGCCGCGAGCGCGTCGGCGGCCGTGATCGGCTCGCCGCACAGGCACATCTCGTTGAGCAGCCTGCGCGGCACCAGCGACTGCAGCACGCTCAGCACCTGCGCCGGAAACAGGCCAACCTTGACCTCGGGGAGACCGAAGATCGCATTTCCACGGGCCACGGCCATGTCGCACATCGCCATCAGCCCCATTCCACCGGCCATGCAGGCGCCGTTGACACGGGCGATCAGCGGAATCGTGGATTGCCGGGCCACACGGAGGAGGTCCGCCAGCCCGAGGTAGGGATCCGAGTAGTCGAACGCGAAGGACTTGCCACTCTGCAAATCCGCGCCGGCGCAAAAGGCCTGTTCGCCCACGCCGGTAATGACGATGGCCCGAATCGCGCCGTCACGATTGGCGCCGACGATGGCTTCGCGAAGCCCCTGCACGACTGCCGGGCTCATGGCGTTGCGTCGTTCGGGTCGGTTGATGGTCAGCGTGAGAACGGATCCCCGGACTTCGCTCCTGAGTTCTTCAGCCATTGTTTGCGTCCTTTTCGATCGATTCCATTCTGGAGGCCTGCATGGAGGCACCCGATGCCATGAGCGCGTCAATCGCGGCATCGTCGTAACCGGCTTCGCGCAAGACTTCGCGGCTATGCTCGCCCAGGGCCGGCGCATGACGGCGCCCCGCCGGAGGCGTTCCGTGCCACTCGCTCGGCACCGCCATCTCGCGGATACGGCCGACCACCGGATGATCCGATTCCGTGAAAAAGCCGATATCGTCCAGATGCGGATCATCGAGCAGCGACTCGAACGTATGCATCGGAAAGACCGGTATGTCGGCCTCTTTCAGCAAGGCGCGCCATTCGTCTGTCGTGCGCCGGATCATCTCGTCGCTGACCATGCCGTAGAGCTCGGTGATATACGCGGTGCGGGTGGTGATGTTCGCGAAGCGCGAGTCCGTGTCATACAGCTCCGGCTTGCCAATGACCTTGAGGAAGGTGCGCCAATGATGATCGTGGTAGATCAGGCAGCAGACATAGCCATCCTTGGTCCTGTATGGCCGCCGCTCGGGTGACAGCAGACGCGGATAACCAAAGTCTCCCTTTGCGGGAACGAACGTCTGCCCATACAGATGGTCGCCCATGACATAGGGGACCATGGTCTCGAACATGGGAACATCGACACGTTGCCCCTTTCCAGTACGCGCCTGCGAATAGAGCGCCGCGCAAATCACGCCGAAGGCATAGAGACCCACCGAACGGTCGGCAATGGTGATTGGCAGGTAGCGCGGGATATCGCCGGAACCGAGCGATACGGCCAGCGGCAGGCCGGTGGCCGCCTGGATCAGATCGTCGAATGCCGCTTGTGGCGCGTAGCGTCCGCGCTGCGAGAAGCCAAACATGCCCACATAGACGATGCGAGGATTGATTGCCGCGATCGACTCGTAATCCAGCCCAAGCCGCTGCATCGCCTGTGGGCGCACGTTGTAGGCCAGGACGTCTGCATCCTTGACCAATCGCAGCAGCGCGTCCTTGCCAGCGTCGGTCTTCAGATCCAGCACGAGGCTGCGCTTGTTGCGGTTGAGACCAAGGAACAGCGGCCCCAGTTTCTCGTCGCCGCAGGGGCCAATGCGGCGTGTGCTGTCGCCGTCTGGCGACTCCACCTTGATCACGTCGGCGCCCAGGTCAGCCAGCATCTGGGTGGCTGACGGCCCCATGAATACGGACGTGATGTCCACCACTTTCACGCCGGCCAATGGGCCGGTTGTCTCCTGTTTCTTCATATTTTTGTCCGCAGTTTGGCTACGTCGACCCATTGGCGAAGCCGCCCATGGGCCAGCGTCGACTTTCGTCACACTTGCCGATCATGGCGGCAGTCAATTAGTTCTATGAATAGAACTATAGATGAAACACCATCACGGATCAAAGTCCGCGTTTACCCCAGCCGTGGCTTGACGACTCGACGGCCCTGGCCTGTTCCGCGCAGCGAAAGCCCCGCACCACGACGGTGCCGCAGGTGCTACGCTGCATCCACTTCCCAACAGGCACGCGACCATGACCACCACGCCCCCGGCTTTCGAGACGCTTCAGTACGCCGTGCAGAACGGCATTGCCACGATTTCGCTCCACCGCCCCGAGAAGATGAACGCGTTCACACACCAGATGTGTGAAGACCTGATCGCGGCATTTGACGCGACGGATGCCGACGACAATGTGCGCGCCGTGGTCGTGACCGGCAGCGGCCGCGCGTTCTGCGCGGGTGCCGACCTGTCCAGCGGTGGCGCCACCTTCGACTACGAGAAGCGTTATGGATCGACCGGCGTGAAACGTGACGGCGGCGGCCGGGTCGTGCTGCGCATTTTCCGCAGCCTCAAGCCGGTCATCGCTGCCGTGAACGGCGCCGCGGTTGGTGTCGGCGTCACCATGCAGTTGCCGATGGACATCCGCATCGCCTCGACCGACGCAAAGTTCGGCCTCGTGTTCGCACGGCGGGGGATTACGCCGGAAGCGGCTTCGTCATGGTTCCTGTCGCGCGTCGTGGGGATTTCGACGGCACTGGAATGGTGTTTTTCGGGTCGCGTGTTCAGCGCGCAGGAAGCGCACGAGCGCGGACTTGTGCGTTCGCTCCATGCGCCCGAGGATCTGCTGCCGGCGGCCTATGCCATCGCCAGGGAGATCGCGGACAACGCCGCCCCGGTTTCGGTCGCCATGGCGCGCCAGATGATCTGGCGCATGGCAGGCGCCGCTCATCCCATGGACGCCCACAAGGTGGATAGCCGCGCGATCCAGTCGCGTGGTCAGTCGGACGATGCGAAGGAAGGTATTGCGAGCTTTCTCGAGAAGCGTCCGGCACAGTTCCCGAACCGCGTATCGAGCCAGATGCCGGACTTCTTTGACTGGCAGGGCGAGCCAGACTTCGAGTAAGCCGCCAATCGCCGGCGATTCGCGAGCCGAGGCGGTTCGCGAATCGTCGTCAGAGGATGGCTCGGCTATCGCAGCTTGAGCAGATCCTCGTACAGCGCGCGTGGCACCGTCACGCCCGCCTCATCGCTCCTGGCTCGCGCGGCGTAGCGGCGTTGCGACGGCAAGCGCGCGCCCTGGCTCGTGATTGCCTCGAACAGGCTCTCGGCCTTCTCCAGATACTCGCTGGCCCGATCGCCCAGAAAGACAGTGGGATCGAATGCCAGCAGCAGTTCGCCATGACAAGGCGTGGCCCCCGCGCCCGCATCGAATGCCATGGATTCGGCGCTGGTCATGTCGCCGATCAGCGGGCCGGCCATCAATTCGATCATCGCGGACAACGCAGACCCCTTGTGCCCGCCGAACGTCAGCATGGCGCCTTTCAGCGCCGCCAGCGGGTCGGTCGTCGGGTTCCCGTCCGCATCGATGGCCCACCCCTCCGGCAGCGCCTTGCCTTGCCGGCGATGAAGCTCGATATCGCCTCTGGCGATCGCGCTGGTCGCAAAGTCGAAGACAAATGGCGTTCTGCCCGGACGCGGCCAGGCGAACGCCAGGGGATTCGTTCCGAATACCGGTTTGGTTCCGCCGGCAGGGGCCACCCACGCGTGGCTGGGCGTCATGGCCATTGCGACCAGTCCTTCGCTCGCCAGCGATTCCACTTCGGGCCAGAGCGCGGAGAAGTGAAAGCAGCGATTGATGGCCATGGCCGCCAAACCGCATTCCCGGGCTTTCCGGATGAAATGCGGCAGGCCGGTCTGAAACGCCAGCAGCGAGTTACCAAAGCGGGCATCGACCCGGACGATCGCTTTCGCCTGATCGACGACTTCCGGCACCGCGTGACCATCCACCTTCCCGTTGCGAATGGTATGAACGCAGACCAGCAAGCGATACAGGCCATGAGACTGGCACTCGTCGCGCTGGCCCGCGACGATCACGTCTGTGATCGCCTTGCTGTGCGCCTCGGAGTAGCCGTTCGTTTGCAGAACGTTGAGCGAAAGCTCGCGTACCTCCGCGAGCGAGAGCTGGATGGTTTCCGACATTGATCTGCCATGCCTCCTTATCGTTGCCTGTGAGATGTCACGCGCGCTGGAGCAGCCACTCGGGCGCATCCTGAAGCGCCACGGGCCGGAGAAAACGCTGCAAGGCAGCATACCCGACCGATGTGGTCTTCGGATCGGTGGACGCCGGCCAGGGGCCGCCATGTTGCTGAGCGCGTGTCACGGCGACGCCGGTAGGCACACCAGAGAACAGCACGCGGCCCCCAATGTTCTGGGCCACACGCACGATCTCGCGATTCTCGTGGTTGTCCTGGTCAGCCCCCCAGATCGTGACCGTGAGCGATCCCTTGACGGCGGAGAGTACATCGGGAATCGCATCGACGGATGGCACCATGACCACTACGGCCGCGGGACCGAACATTTCCTCGTGGAGGCTGGCATCCGCGATAAAGGCAGCGCCGGTGGTCTGGAACAGGCGGGGAGCCGGGCCGGCCCCAGCTTCATTCCCTTCCAGTACGACCTCGATACTGGCATTCGCCTTGATACGCGCGGCGGCATCTTCAAAACCATTGCGGATGCCTTCGCTCAGCATCCGATGGGTGGCCTGTCCCGCCAGCGAATCGCCCAGCGCCGAGACGAACTCGCGGCCGCGCTGGTCATCGACCACCACGATAACGCCGGGGCTGGTACAGAACTGGCCGCAGCCTTGCAGCATCGACGCCGCCAGCACCTTGGCCGGCGCAACCGGGTCGTCATGCAGTGCAGCAGGGAGCACCACCACCGGATTGATCGAACCGAGTTCGCCGAAGAAGGGAATCGGGATCTCGCGCTCATTGGCGGCGCGCCACAAGGCCACGCCACCCTGATAGGAGCCCGTGAACGCCACGCCCGCGATCAGCGGATGCTTGACCAGATGGATATTGGCGTCGCGCGACATATCGCACTCGAGCATCGAGAACACGCCCTCTTCCACGCCTTGCGCGCGCAGGACCTCTGCGGCAATCTTCGCCACCTCGATCGACAGGCGCGGATGTCCGCCATGCGGCTTCACGATGACCGGACAGCCTGCAGCCAATGCCGATGCGGTGTCTCCGCCCAGGACCGAGAACGCGAACGGGAAGTTGCTGGCTGCAAAGACGGCAACCGGACCAATCGGCACCATGACACGGGTCAGACGCGGACGGCCCGACGGAGGCGGACCGGGAATGGCTTCGTCATCCACCTGGACGTAGGGGACGCCCGCCACGACTTCATCCGCGAAGCCCCGCAACTGGAACGATGTGCGGGCGATCTCCCCCGTCAGCCGTGGGATGCCGAGGCCGGTTTCCTCGTCGGCCATCACCGCGAGTTCATTCGCGCGCGCGTCGAGGGCGTCGGCCAGCGCACGCAGCACGCCACTGCGGACCGTGGGACTCGAATGCGCCCATGCCGCGCTGGCCTCGTGGGCGCGCGTGGCGTGCTGGTCGATGATCGCGAAGACTTGGTTCTGTTCGGAAGCGTGCATGAATGGAAACGAGGGAATCTGACAGAAAAGCGGAGAAGCGAGCGAAGCGCGGAAGCGCCGCATCACGGAGAAGGAGTACAGATGGGTAGAACAGGCACCCAAGGCGGCGGACTTCGCCGCCTTGGGATGGTCATGCAGGGTCAGACAGGATCAGGCGTCCACGCCTTTGGACCACTCGCGATACCAGTCGCGGAAGAGTGCGTACTGCTGTTCCGCGTAGTTGCGCTGCGCATCGCTCAGCGCGTCCGTCTCGTTGAAATGCAGCGTGTATTCCTTGTCGCCGTTCAGGACCATCAAGTGCTTGTAGAACAGGACCAGATCAGTACCTTCGTCGAACGAGGACAGGACATGCAGCGCCGCCTCCAGCTCCCTGGCCAGGCGACGCGCCTTGACGTCGCCAGCAGCCGCCTGCTTGCTCAGCTTGACCAGTTGCAGCACTTCACGCGGCAGCGCGTTGCCGATACCGGTGATGGCACCGGTGGCGCCGCAGTTCACAAACCCGTGGAACACTTGCGTGTCGACACCGGCCATCAGGATCACGTTCTCGTCCTGCGAGGTGATGTTCTCCGCGGCATAGCGCATGTCCGCCGCGCCGCCAAACTCCTTGAAGCCAATCAGGTTCGGGAACTGGCGGCGGAGTTCGAAGAACAGGTCCGCACGGGTGGCGAAGCCATAGTACGGGCTGTTGTAGATCACCGCGGGCAGGCTCGGCGCGGCGGCAAGGATGGCGGAGAAATGCGCCTTCTGCGCGGCCGGGGACGCGCCACGCGACAGCACGCGCGGAATAACCATCAGGCCGTGCGCGCCAACCTTCGCGGCGTGCGCGGCGTGGGAAACGGCTTCCTTCGAATTGACGGCGCCGGTGCCGACGATGGTCGGCACGCCCGCTGCCACGAGGCGGGCCACGCCTTCCTGGCGTTGTTGCTCCGTCAGCAGCGGCCAATCTCCCATCGACCCGCAGTAGACGACCGCGCTCATGCCGAGTTCGATCAGTTCCTTGCCCTTGGCGACGAGCGCGTCGAAGTCCGGCTTGCGATCCGGAGTGCAAGGGGTCATGAGTGCGGGGATAGTACCCTCAAAAATCTTGGAAGACATCACGCGGTCCTGAGTCAGAAAGTTTCGATAAGAGCGGAATCGGGGCTCCCGGAAACAGCCTCCGGGAGACTGCCTTGTCAGGATGACGATCCCTGCTTCGTGCATATTGTATAAAATCTGTTGCGGAAGGTGCTACGAGATTTCATCAGGGTTTACCCGTCATTCCGCACCAGTCTGGCTCATCCGTCGCCCCCCATCCGGCTCCACAGATGCACCATTTCCTGGCTTGCAGAGGCCCTTTCCGGGAGATTGATGACGACTTTCCGGCCCCAATGGTTCCCCGCCAAAGGGTAAACCCCTTATTTCCGTATATTGCATGTTGTATAAAATCTCACCACTGACGCCGGTGTGGCGAGGCGGGAATCCACCCGCTGGTCAGCAGAGACAAAAGGACGAGCAAAGATGGCGAATCAACTCAGCGAGGCTGTCCCCGAAGCGAGTGTGGGACGACAACGCGGCACGACAACGACAAAAGATCTGCGCCGCGTTGTCGCGGCTGCGATGGTTGGGTCCGTAGCGGAATGGTATGAGTTCTTCCTGTATGGAACCGCATCCGCACTGGTATTCGGGACGCACTTCTTCAAGAAAACAGGGAACCCGGTCGATGGCCTGATCGCGGCCTTCGCGCTCTATGCCGTCGGGTTCGCCGCGCGGCCGATCGGAGGGATCGTCTTCGGTTACTACGGCGACAAGTTCGGCCGCAAGTACCTGCTCCAGGTCAGTCTGGTGGCCGTGGGGATCACGACGTTCCTGATGGGCTGCCTTCCCACGTTCGACGTGATCGGGTACTGGGCCCCCGCCCTGCTCGTCACGCTGCGCCTTATCCAGGGCTTTGCCTTCGGCGGGGAATGGGGCGGCGCCGTCCTTCTGGTGAGCGAGCACAGCCCGGACGACCGGCGCGGCTACTGGGCAAGCTGGCCGCAGGCAGGCGTGCCGGCTGGCAACCTCGTCGCCACGCTCATCCTGCTCGCGCTCTCGAGCACGCTGCCCGAACAGGACTTCCTGTCCTGGGGCTGGCGAGTCGCCTTCTGGTTCTCCGCCGTGGTGGTGCTGATCGGCTTCTGGATCCGTCGCAAGGTCGATGATGCGCCGATCTTCAAGGAATCCCAGGAACGGCGCGAAAAGGAACATGCGACCCAGCAAGGCGTCCGGTACGTTCTGCGCTATCACTGGAAGGAAGTGCTGATCGGCATTGGCGCGCGCTTCGCGGAGAACATCCTCTACTACATGGTGGTGACGTTCTCCATCACGTACCTGAAGCTCGTGGTCGGCGCGGATACCACGCGCATTCTCAAGCTGATGTTCTTTGCCAATGCCCTGCACTTCATGATCATTCCGTTCATGGGCTACCTGTCGGACATCATCGGTCGCAAGCCGGTGTACCTGACCGGCGCGGTCCTGACGGCGGCATGGGGCTTCATTGGCTTCCCGATGATGGACACCGGGAACGACTGGATCATCATGGCTGCCATCGTGCTGGGCCTGGCAATCGAGTCGATGACCTACTCGCCCTACTCCGCGCTCATGACCGAGATGTTCCCGACGAACGTCCGATACACCGCGCTCTCGCTGTGCTACCAGATCGCACCGCTGATGGCCGGATCGCTGGCACCGCTGATCGCGCTGACGCTGCTGGAGAAATACCACTCCTCCACGCCGATCGCCCTCTACCTGGTGGCCGCCGCCGTGATCTCGATCATCAGCGTTGCCGCCGCGAAGGAAACGCGCGGCAAGTCATTGCGTGACGTCGACGCCGAGGCGAAAGCCCGTGTGAATGGCTGATCGAAGTCTCCGAGCAACAAAAAAGCCGCCCTGTCCGGGCGGCTTTTGTTTTCGGGCCTGGCTATTGGCTCGATCCGCTCTGCTTAGCTGGTGCCGCGCCGACGGGAGAGCAGGAAATTCCGCAGTTCCTCGCCGGCATGTTCGATATGCCGCTTCAACAGCGCGGCGGCGCCGCGCCCATCCCCTTTGCGACAGAGATCGACGAGTTGCCGGTGCTCGGCTTCGGCAATCTCCCGGCTGGCCGTGGACAAGGAAAGCTGCAGGCGCGTGTAGCGGTCCGTCTGCTGGAGCAGGGACGCGACGATGCTCACTGTCTTCGGCTGATCGGCCTTCGACAGCAGCAACTGATGCAGCATGGTATTCAGGTCGCCCCAGCGATCCTGCGCCTGCGCCTTCAGTTCGCCGCTGAACTCGGCCAGAATCGCGTCGAGTTCCTTGAAATCGTCGACGGAGAGCTTCTTCACGGACTTTCGGATCAGCGTGGGCTCCAGCAATGCCCGCAATTCGAACAACTCGGTGAGCTCTTCAATGGAAAGCTCCGACACGATGGCTCCCTTGTGAGGGAGTATCTTCACCAGCCCTTCGCTTTCGAGCTGCACCAGCGCTTCACGCAGCGGGATGCGGCTGATCCCGAGTTCATTGGCGAGCGCGTCCTGCCGGAGTTGATAGCCATCCACGTACTGGCCGGAGAGGATGCGGCGGCGAATTTCATCGGCGGCGGCCTCTGCTCGCGTCACATGCCGAAGACCAGGTTTATTGGTGACCATTGGAAGTTGACAACGGCGCCACCTGGCGCCGTTTTGCATATTTTCTACATTCTACAGCAGGGCCAGCGCGCCTTACGGCCTCCGGCGCTCCCGCAGAAAGAGAATCAACTCCTCGCCGGCATGCTCGATATGCCGCTTGAGCAGCGCGCACGCCTCCCTCGATTCGCCCAGCCGGCAAAGGCGGACGAGTTCCTCATGTTCCGCCTTGGCGCGCTGCACCGCGGCATCGCTGATGGAGAGCTGCACCCGTGTATAGCGGTCGGTCTGCCGCAATAGCGACTGCACCAGGTCCAGGGACCTGGGCCGGTTGGCACGCCCGAGCAGGATGTCGTGCAGCTCGGTGTTGAGTTCGCCCCACCGGTGCGAGTGCCCCTCGGCGAGTTCGATGGCATAGCGCTTCAGGATTTCATCGAGGCGGTCGAAGTCATCCTTTGTGAGGCGGGGAATCGAATGCCGAAGCAGATGGGATTCGAGCAGCGCACGCAACGAGAACAGCTCTTCGATGTCCTTCGTCGACAGCTCCGCAACAATCGCCCCCTTGTGGGGGACGATCTTCACCAGCCCTTCGTTCTCTAGCTGGACCAGTGCTTCCCGCACCGGGATGCGGCTGATGCCGAATTCTTCCGCGAGAAGATCCTGCTTGAGTTGAAAGCCCTCCACTAGCTCGCCTTCCAGGATTCGCCGCCTGAGTTCTTCCGTTGCCGCTTCGGCGCGTGTCGCCGCGCCTAGCGCAGACGTGGATCTTCCGTTCATATCTGTCTCGTGGATGCCCCTGGGCTAGATGGACGCTTCGGGGTGCGTCTCTGCCATGTTGCATTCTACTGCGCTCGCGTGCGGGATCGGCACCTGAGTTGCCGCCGTGCTCAGCCCTCCCGCAACTGGCCAGCCACTTCGGCCAGCGTGCTCCGCAGCCAGGCAATCGCTGGGTCCGCGTGGTTGCGCGGGTGCCATGCCGCGCTGAGCGAGAATCCCGGCACATCGAACGGCAGCGCGAAGGCATCCAGCCAATCGGCATAGCGTGCCGCCAGCCGAGCCGGCATCGTGCAGACGTAGTCACTACGGCGCAGCAAATCGGGGACCACCGTGAATGCCTGAACCGATACCGCGACATCACGCGATCGACCCAGCAACTGAAGCTGCTCGTCAACGAAGCCGAAGAAGCTGCCACCACTCGTGGAAACCAGCACGTGGCGCAATTTGCAGTACGTATCGAGCGTCAGCCGGCGCGCTCCCCGAGGATGAGATTTCCGCTGCGCCATCACGAAGGTCTCATCGAGAAGTTTGCGCGCCCGCATGGTTGGCGGAACCATACGCTCGGACCCGATCAGCAGATCGACTTCACCCGATTCGAGCTGGGCGGCGATCTCGGCCTGCCGTCCATGCACGAACGCCACGCGCACCCCGGTCCCCGCGACAACCGATAACCGCTCCAGCAAGGACATGCCAAGTGTCGACGTGGCGTTATCGCTCGCGGCGATAACGAACTGGCGCGTATCGACGAACGGATCGAACTCTGGCCGCCGATGCACGACCGACTCCAGGTCCTTGAGCGCGACGTGCAGCGGCTCCAGCAATGCCAGGGCCCGCGCGCTTGCGATCATGCCGCGCCCCGTATCCGCCGGCATCAGCAATGGATCGTCAAAGATGCGCCTCAGCCGCGCCAGTTGGGCCGATACGGCAGGCTGCGTCAGCCCGAGCCGCTCCGCCGTATGCGTGACGTTACGTTCGTCCAGCAAGGCATCCAGGGTCACCAGAAGGTTCAGATCCACACCCTTGAAATCAACCACACTTATACCTCTTATATCTGTCATCGATTTCAAAGATAGGTCGCGGGCCCCTACAGTTCAAGCCAGACAACCCGCAGACACCCCAATCAAGGAGCCCCGATATGAAAGCCTGGATGCTCGACCAACCCGGCCAGCCGCTTGCCCTGCGTGACATCGACACGCCCCATGCCCGCCCCGGCGCGGTGCTGGTACGCATGGAAGCAGTGCCGCTGCTCAGCTACACGCGCGACTACCTGAACGGCGCGCTGCCTTACGCCTACCCGCCCGGTCCTTTCACCCCCGGTACAAACGGCGTTGGCACGATCATCGAAGCCGGAGCGGGTGTCCATCACTTCCGGGCCGGACAACGCGTGGCCGTCAACCCGTACCTGACCAGCTCGGAAAGCGTCGATGCGCCGGCCGAAATCCTGATTGGCCTGACCGGCATCAGCGCGGACAGCGGCCCCCTGCTTCAGGACTTTCCACACGGAACGCTACGAGAGATTGCCGAGTTCCCCGCTGCGGCACTTGTCCCCCTCGACGGGCTGGATCGTTTTTCGTCCGACCGGCTGGCCACTCTGTCGAAGTTCGCCATTCCTTTCGGCGGCCTGCGTCGCGGCCGGCTGGTTGCGGGCGAGACCGTCGCGATCAACGGCGCAACGGGCGCGTTCGGGTCAGCCGCCGTGCTTGCCGCGCTGGCGATGGGCGCATCGACCGTGCTCGCGCTGGGACGCCGCGCTGGCCCGCTCGAATCCCTGGCCCGGATGGGTGACGGCCGGGTGGTGCCGGTAGTGATGACTGGCGATGAGGGGGTCGACAGCGCCGCCATCCGCAATGCGGCGTCCGGCGGTGGCGTCGACCTGGCATTCGACATGGTTGGTCAGGCCACTTCGCCAAACAGTACGCTCGCGGCGCTGCTCAGCCTGAAGCGGCGCGGTCGCATGGTGCTGATGGGCAGCATGACCGTGCCGCTGCCACTGCCCTACGGCGCCATGCTGCGCAATGGCTGGGAGCTGATCGGCCACTTCATGTACGCATCCGCCGACTACCGCGCGCTGGTGGCAATGGTTCGCGCCGGCCAGCTTTCACTCGATGCAATCCACGTGAAGCGCTTCCCGTTCGACGCCATAGAGCAGGCAATCGACGCGGCGGGCACGCTGGCCGGGCTAGAGGCAGCGGTGGTGACGTTCCCACACGACTGAGACGCAGCGCGACGGAGGGTTCGCCACGACAAACCGGGCGGAGGGTGGCCCGGCCGCCCTTCTCACCCGTTCACGCGTCAGGCCACCCGGTACGTCAACTGCACCAATCCCGAGGGGAAGCTGCGGCTCGATACCAGGGCCAGATCGACGTCGCGCGGCAGCGCCCCGAACAACGGCCGCCCGGCGCCGATCAACACGGGAACCGTGGTAACCACCAGATCGGCGATCAACCCGTCGCGCAGGAACGACTGCACAACCTGCCCGCCATCGACATAGACCCGGCGTACGCCCTCGGCCGCCAGGCGTTCCAGCGTATCCCTCGGCGAAAGGCTCGCGAATCGGACTTTCCCCTCCAACGCCGCCGGCACCGGTTTGCCCGCCAGTTGCCTGGACAGGACCAGGACAGGCCGGTCATAGGCCCAGTCGCCAAGGGTCAGGACCTTCTCGTAGGTGCCCCGGCCCATCACGATCGCATCCTTGTCGGCGATGAAATCCATATAACCGTGGTCCTCGGCCGGATCGTCGCGCTGCAACAGCCAGCCGATATCACCGTCGGGTCGTGCGATGAAGCCGTCTAGGCTGGTGGCGATGAAGACGTGTGCGGTGGTCATGGATGGCTCCGGAGCGAACAAGCCGCGTATTCTTCACCGGACAGGACACCGACACAAGCCGCGCAGGCATATCCCCCCTTTTTTCCGTTTGACGCACCGGTGGCGCCGGGATGTTAGTCGCCGGTCCGGCGATTGCGTAGCAGTGTCAGGCGGCCTTGCCTGGGTCGCTTGCCTGCATCGGTGACAGGGTCCTTCCTGACATTGCGGCAGGCATCGTCCATCTTGACAGTCGAGCACTTCATGGCGAATCGCTGCGCGTCGCGGTTCAGTTGCTGCAGCTATGTCCGCCCTGGGGCCGGCGGCAGTGCTTCCGGCTCCCTTCCATTGCTTCCAGGACCCGATTGATGCAGCATGGCGAGACCAATGCGTCTTGCTGCACGCCCGCGCCATCGGCATTCGCCGGTGGCTGCAAAAGCGGGTGACCTATTCCGGAGTCCCTCTCTTGCGGTACGAACTCACCGATCTCCGCCTTTTCCAGGCTATTGCGGAGGCCCACAGCCTGGCGGGCGGCGCCAGCGCCGCGCATATCACGGCCTCGGCGGCCAGTTACCGTCTGAAGAACCTGGAGCATGCGCTGGGCACACCGCTCTTCGTTCGCAACGCACGTGGCATGGATCTGACGCCTGCGGGCGAGATGATGCTGGCGCATGTGCGCGAGCTGCTGCAAGGCATCGAACGGATGCACGGAGAGGTTGGCCGCTTTGCCAGCGGGCTCAAGGGACACATCCGCCTGCTGGCAAACAGCAGCTCGCTGAACGGATTCATCATCCCGAGCGTGAGCCGGTTCCTGGCCGCGCACCCAGCGGTCAACATCGATCTGGAAGAGCGGGCCAGCCAGGCGATCACGGCCGCAGTGGCCGCGCATGAGGCGGATATCGGCATATTTGCCAGCGATATGACCATGGCCGCCGACACCGCCGGCGTTCACGCGGTACGGTACGCGGTCGATGAACTGGTGCTGGCGGTTGCCCCCGATCATCCGTTGGCGCGACAGGGGCGCATCCGGTTTGGCGCCGCGCTCGGGTTCGACTTCGTCTGCATGAGCCGCACCAGCAGCAACTTCCTGTTTCTGCGCGATACCGCGCAACGCGCCGGCAAGCAACCGAATGTCCGCCTGCACGCACACAGCTTCGAGGCGGTGCTGGCGCTGGCGGCTGCCGGCGTCGGGGTGGCGCTGGTGCCGCATAGCGTGGCGGCCGCATCGATGCACGAGGGGCGCGTGGTCGGGGTCGCGCTCGACGAGCCCTGGGCGGTACGGGAACTGACGCTCGTCACGCGCGCCGACGGAAAACTGCCCGGCTTTGCCGCGGCGTTCGTGCAATTCCTGCTCAACGACCCGCGCGTGGCCATCACACGCGAGACAGGCGCGGCACCCGAAGCCGCGCCCTGAGTCCCGTTACCGCTTGCGGTTCAGGAAGGTGGCCATGTGATGCTGCGGCTCGCCCGTGTCAAAGGCACTGCCGAACTCCGCCACGCTGTTGTCGATCGACACGTCGAGCGGCGCTTCTTCCCACTCGCGCAGCAGCCGCTTCTGCTGACGCACCACCTGCGGGCCGAAGCTGGCCAGCAGTGATGCCACACGGCTAACCTCGACGTCGAGATCGGCCAGCGGCACCACGCGACTCACCAACCCCGCAGCCAGCGACTCTGCCGCGTCGGCGATCTCGCCCGTCAGCAACAGCCACGCGGCGCGCGCGTTGCCAATCAGGCGCGGCATCAGCGCCGCGTGAATCACCGACGGAATACCTACCTTGACCTCCGGCATACCCAGCTGGGCGTTGTCGGCGGCGATGCGGATATCGCACGCCAGCGCGAGTTCCAGGCCGCCGCCGAGGCACCAGCCCGGCATCCGTGCAATCACGGGTACCGGGAAGTGACGCAGCGCATTGCACAAGTCGCGCAATGCGCTGATGAACACTTCCGCGCGCTCGCGGGTCAGCGCGGCCATCTCGTTGATATCGGCGCCCCCGATAAAGCCCTTGTCCCCCGTGCCGCGAACCACCAGCACGCGCACGTCGTCGCGTTCGGCCAGGGCGCGCACGGCCTGGGTCAGATCCGCAATGACCGGCGTGCCGAGGATATTCAGCGATTTCGCCTCGCGGATGGTGACGGTGGCTACGCCGTGCTCGTCGATCTCTACGGCGGCGTGGTGATTGGAAAGCGATGCGCTCATCGTGTTCTGCTCCTTACTGCAGCTTTGCGAAATGGATGTCCTCGACCACCTTCTTCCAGTGCTGATTCTGCTCCCGGATCAGGTCGGCGAAGGCCTTGCGCGTGGTATAGGCAGGCAGCGCGCCCTGCTTCTCGATGGCGTCGACCACCTCCGGCTCGGCCAGCACCTGCTTGACGGCCGCATTGATCTTGTCGAGGGTCGCCGGCGGCGTGCCAGCCGGCGCGCCAAGGCCAAACCACGACGGATTGTTCATCGCGGGCAGTCCGGCTTCCGCGTAGGTCGGCACATTGGGCAGCATCTTGAGTCGATGCTTGGCCGCCACGGCCAGGGGCCGCAGCTTGCCGCCCTGGATCAGGCCGGACGACGACGGGATATTGTCGAACACAACCTGGATCTGTCCAGCCATCGCATCGTTCAGCGCCGGCCCCAGGCCCTTGTACGGCACGTGCAGCATCTTCGTGCCCGTGACGCTCATGAACAGTTCGCCATTCATATGGCTCAGGCCACCGTTGCCCGACGAGCCAAACGAGTACTTGCCCGGCGACGCCTTCAGCAGCTTGATGAAGGCCGCCATGTCCTGAGCGGGGAACGACGGATTGACCACCAGCACGTTGGGCACGTCCGCCAGATTGCTGATCGGATCGAAATCCTTGACCGGGTCGTATGCCGTCTTCTGATAGACGTTCGGGTTGACCGCGTGGGAGCTTTCCACTTCCATCACGAGCGTATAACCATCGGCCGGCTGCTTGGCCGCGTAGGCACTGCCTACCGCGCCACCGGCGCCGGGACGGTTCTCGACCACAACAGGCTGCTTCAGCACCGCGCCAAGCCGCGTGCCGACCACGCGCGCGATGATGTCGGTAGTGCCACCGGCCGCGTAGGGCACCACGAGCTTGATCGGCTTGTCCGGCCAGTCGGCGGCGTGGGCAACGCATGCCGGGCCCACAGAGGCCAGCGCGGCCAGTGCCAGGAAGGTTGGCTTCATATTCATCATGTGTCTCCGTACGGATTGAATTGTCGAAATTCGAGTCGGGCCGCCTGCAACTATCGCGCGGCAGCGATGGCGGCCACTGCTGTGGCGCCCGTGTGTTCGCCGAGCAGCGGCGGTGGCTTGAGCGGCTGCGGATTGGCCGGCAGCATCGGATTACGCACCATTGGCACCTCGCCCATCACCGGATGCGTGGCCACCTGACGCAATTGCCGATGCTGGACCTGCGGATGCGCGAAGACTTCTTCCATCGTATGAATCGGGCCCCATGGCACGCCGGCGGCATCGAATGCCGCCGTCCAGTCGGCACGCGAGCGCGTTGGGAACAACGCCGTCAGTACCTTGCGCAGCTCGGTGAGATGTTCGATGCGGCCCGAGTTCGTGACGTAGCGCGGGTCTTGCGCGAGATCCGGACGCCCCGCCACATCACAGAAGCGTGCGAACTGCGCGTCGTTGCCGATCGCCAGAATCAGATAACCATCGGCGCATCGGAAGACCTCATACGGCGCGCAGTTCGGATGCGCGTTGCCACTGCGTTGCGGGTTCTTGCCCGATACCAGGTAGTTGGCGCCCTGATTCGCATTCAGTGCCACGGCCACGTCGAGCAGTGCGATATCGAGATGCTGGCCTTCGCCGGTCTGCTGACGCTGGAACAGCGCCGCCAGCACGGCGCTCGTCGCATACATGCCCGTGCTGACATCGACCACTGCCACGCCCGTGCGCAACGGCCCCGCGCCGGGGCTACCATCCGGCTGGCCGGTGTAACTCATCAGTCCGCCCATCCCCTGGAACACGTAGTCATAGCCGGGCTTGTCGGCCATCGGGCCGTCCTGACCGAACCCCGTGATCGACAGATAGATCAAACGCGGATTGATCGCCTTGAGCGACGCATAGTCGAGCCCGTAGCGTTTGAGCGTCCCCACCTTGTAGTTCTCCACCAGCACGTCAGCGTGGCGGGCCAGCTCCAGCAACTGCGCAACACCTTCAGGTTGGCCATAGTCGATGCATACCGACTGCTTGCCGCGATTGCAGCTGATGAAGTACGCGGAAAGGCGCGCGTCGCTGCCATCCGCGGCATCCAGATAGGGGGGGCCCCACCCGCGCGTGTCATCGCCACGCTGCGGATGTTCGACCTTGACGACTTCGGCGCCCAGATCGGCGAGGTTCTGCGTACACCACGGCCCAGCCAGGATGCGCGACAGGTCCAGCACGCGAATGCCTTCCAATGCGCGATGCAACATTGTGACTCCAGATTTTCGTGTTCAGATTCAGGGGGGGATGCGGCGCGAACTCAGCGTGGACCGTCGAAGGTCTGCCTGCCTTCAGCGACCAATCGTTCGAGCAGTGGCGCAGGCTCCCAATGGGCGCCGTGCACGTCCTGCAACGCGCGGATGCGGGTCAGCACATGCGCCAGACCGAGCGTTTCCGCGTAGAACATGGGGCCGCCACGCCACGCCGGAAAGCCGTAGCCATGCACGTACGCCACGTCGATATCGGAAGCGCGCTGTGCGATGCCCTCTTCCAGGATGCGCGCGCCTTCATTGATCAACGCCAGCATGCAACGCTCGACGATCTCCTCGTCGGCAACCGGGCGCCGCGTAATGCCCGCCTCGCGCGCGCAGTCTTCGATCAACGCGTCGATCTGCGGGTCGGGGATCGGCGTACGGCTGCCAGGTTCGTAGCGGTAGTAGCCGCCGTTGGTCTTCTGCCCGAACCGACCCAGTTCGCAGATTCGATCGGCCACCGCCGAATACCGCAGGTGCGCCGGCCGAGTCGGCGCCAGCCGCTTCCGCGTGGCCCAGTTGATGTCCATGCCGGCCAGATCCGCCATTGTCAGCGGGCCCATCGCCATGCCGAACTGCGTCAATGCCCGATCGACCTGCAGCGGCGACGCGCCCTCTTCCAACAGGAAGCCGGCCTCGCGCCAGTAAGGCGTCAGCATCCGGTTGCCGACAAACCCTTCACACACCCGCACCAGCACCGGTATCTTGCGGATGCGCTGCGCCATCGCCATGCACGAGGCGATGACGTCGGCGTGGGTCGCCTGTCCGCGCACGACTTCCAGCAGCTTCATCACGTTCGCCGGGCTGAAGAAATGCAGGCCGATCACATCGCCCGGGCGTTTGGTCGACGCGGCGATCGTGTCGATGTTCAACCGCGACGTATTCGTCGCCAGGATCGCCGACGGCTTGCACAGCGCGTCCAGACGCTCGAAGATGGCCTGCTTCACGGCCATGTCTTCGAACACGGCCTCGACCACCAGATCGGCATCTGCCACGGCCTCGAACGCCAGCGTCGGAGTTATGCGCCCCATGCGCGCGTCAATCTGCTGCGGCGCCAGCTTGCCTTTCGCGGCGGTGATCTCGTAGTTGCGGCGGATCAGTGCCACGCCGCCGTCCAGCGCGGCCTGCTCGCGTTCGATCAGCATGACCGGAATGCCGGCGTTGACGAACGACATCGCAATGCCGACGCCCATCGTCCCGGAACCGATGACGGCAACACGTTCGATCGGCCGCAGCGCCTGTCCCTTCCCTTCGGCAAACTTCGGCGCCTCGCGCTCGGCGAAGAAGATATGGCGCAGCGCCTTCGACTCATTGCCCGCGACAAGCGCCTCGAACTGGGCGCGCTCGAATGCCAGCCCGTCGGCAATCGGCAGCTGCGTCGCGGCTTCGACACACCGGATGCACGCATTCTGCGCGAGCGCATTGCGTGCCTTGCCGTTGATCGCAGCAATCCGCGCCCCGAAATCGACATCGCCGCCCGCCTTGACGGCCAACGCACTGGCAACCGGATGCGCCACCGCACGGGCGGCAGCACGCCGGCAAAAGTCGACCGCCAGTGCGACAACAGGTCCGGCATCCCGCGTACCGCTCGGGCTCGCGTCTGCCATCGCATCGGCGAGACCGATACGCGCGGCGGTCTCGCCGCTGACGGGCACCCCTTGCTGAATCATGTCCAGCGCCTGTTCCACACCAACGAGCCGTGGCAGCCGCTGGGTACCGCCGCCACCGGGCACGAGCCCGAGGTTGACCTCTGGCAGACCCAGGCTGGCGTCGGATGCCACCACGCGGTAGTGGCAACCCATGGCCAGTTCCAGCCCACCGCCGAGCGCCACGCCGTGAATCGCGGCCACCACGGGCTTGCTTGCCGATTCGATCAGTGCCAGCACATCGCGCGACAGCGGCCGGGCGGTCGCGGCAGGCGTGTTGAACTGCCGGATGTCCGCGCCGCCGCAAAACGCCTTGCCGGCGCCTGCCAGCACAACCCCGGCCACGGTGGCATCCTGCAGCGCGCGCGTGATGCCGGCGTGCAGCCCGGCGCGCGTGGTATCGCCCAGGCCGTTCACCGGCGGGTTGTCGAGCCACAGCACGGCGACATCGCCCTGCTGTTGCCAGCTCACGGTGGAGGAAAGAGGAATGGATTCGATTGCCTGGGACATTGCTGCGATCTCGACTACGGTTCTTTGCAAGGCTGGTTTAGCCCTTATTGGCTGGATGCCAGGATGGCGGTGGCCTGGCTTGACAGCACGCCACCATTGCCGTGCACCAACGCCGTTTCCACTTTGCTGACCTGCCGCTCGCCGGCCTCGCCGCGCAACTGGCTGACGGCTTCGATCACAAGGAAGATGCTGTACATGCCTGGGTGAATGCACGACAGCCCGCCACCATTGGTATTCATCGGGAAATCACCGCCCGGCGCGATGCGGCCACCCGAGATGAATGCACCGCCCTCGCCTTTCGCGCAGAAGCCCAGGTCTTCCAGAAACAGGATCGGGTTGATCGTGAAGGCGTCGTAAAGCTCTACCACGTCGATATCGGCTGGCGTCAGACCTGCCTGCGCGAATGCCTTGCGGCCCGAGTCAATGGCCGGCGTGCGCGTCAGATCGTCCATGCAGGAAATCTGCCGATGCCAGTGCGCGTGCCCGACGCCGAGCACATAGATCGGCTTCGCATGAAGACCCCGCGCACGGTCCGCGCGCGTGACGACGAAAGCGCCGGCGCCATCGGTCACCAGACAGCAATCGCGCACCGTCAGCGGGTCGGACACCATCTTGGCGTTGATCACCTCGTCGATCGTCAATGGGTCGCGCATGAAGGCGTCGGGATTGCGCTGCGCCCACTGCCGCGCTGCCACCGCCACTTCGGCCAGTTGCCTGCGCGTGGTGCCGAACTCGTGCATGTGCCGGGCCGCGGCCAGCGCATAGCTGGTGACGGGGTTGAACGGTTTGTATGGATGCTCGTACGGCTGCGGGTCGAGTTCGGCGCGCATCGCGTTGACGCGCGAACTGCTGGGAATGCTGCGAGGATTGCTGCCGTAGCAGATCAGCACGTTGTCGCATTCGCCCGCCTCGATCGCCATGGCAGCGATGCGGATATCCGCGATGAACGACGAGCCGCCGAACATCGTGCTATCGGAGAACCGGGGGCGGATGCCGAGATACTCTGACATGCGCATCACCCACCAGGGCGATGTCAGGCTCGACGTGATAATGCCGTCGATATCGGCCATGCGCAGCCCGCTTGCCGCCACCGCGCGGTACGCGGCCTGGGCGATGATCTCCTGCTCCGTGCGGCCACCCGCATGACCGAGCCCTGCCAGCCCAGTGCCCAGAATCGCCACGCCACCACGATCGGTGGCCTTCAATGCCGCGCTCATTGTCGCTCCCCGGCCGGCGCGAACACCAGCAATGCGTCCTCGCCCGTGCGCAGCACCTGCGCCCTGACGCGGTGCCCGATCCTCACCGCGCCGGGATCCACGCCGATCACGCGGCTCATCATGCGCGGCCCCTCGTCGAGATCGACCAGGCACACGTTGTAGTCCCCCTCCTTCTTGCGCACGACCGTGGTCGAGTACACGGTGCCAAGACCACTCGGCGCGGCCCACTGCAACGCTACGGAGCCGCAATGGGGGCAAACGACGCGCGGAAAGAAGTGATGCCGGCCGCAGTCGCGGCACTGGGGGATCTCGAACACGCCTTCGGAGAGGCGCTGGAAATAGTGAGCGTCGGCAGATGTGGCTGCCGGGTCGCCGGATGGATATGCAGTCGTCATGGGGCCCCTTACTGCTCGATCTGCACGCCGGTGATCTTGACCATGTTCTGCCACTTGGCCACTTCGGTCTCGACGTACTTGCGGAATTCGGCCGGATTCAGATTTCCCGCAGCCTCGGCGTTCTGCTTCCTGAGTTTGGCCACCATGTCCGGCGATGACATGATCCGGTTCACCTCGGTATTCAAGCGCGTGACGATGGCGGCCGGCGTTCCGGCCGGTGCGTACAGCCCCAGCCAGGTATAGGCGTCGAAGTTCTTGTACCCGGCCTCGGCAATCGTCGGCACATCGGGGAACAGCTTGCTGCGTTCCAGGCTGGTCACGGCGATCGGACGCAGCTTGCCGGCGGCGATGAACGCGGAGACGCTCATCGAATCCTGGAATACCACCGGAATCTGGCCGGCCACGGCATCACTGGTGGATGGCGACGCGCCCTTGTATGGCACGTGCACCAGCGGCGCACCGGTCATATGGCGGAACAGCTCGCCCGCGAGATGGGTGGAGCCTCCCACGCCCGCGGAACCATAGGGCACGCTGCCCTGGGCCTTGGCCCACGTCACGAACTCGGGCACGGTATGCGCCGGCACTGACGGGTTCACCACGAGCATGTTCGGCGCCTTGGCGATCAGGGCAATCGGCTCGAAGTCCAGGACCGGGCGATACCGCACGGTCTTCTGCACGGCCGGGCCAATCACGTGCCCGGTGGCGCTGAGCAGCAGCGTGTAGCCGTCATTCGGCTTGCGGGCGACGTATTCCGTGGCGAGTTGTCCGGCAGCGCCGGGGCGGTTCTCCACCACGAAGCTCTGCTTGAACGTCTGGCTCAGTTCGGCCGCGAGCATGCGGCCAACGATATCGGTCATGCCGCCGGGCGCGAACGCCACCACGATCGTGACCGGCTTGGTTGGCCACGTATCGGCATGTGCCGGAGCCAGGGAAGTACCGCCTAGTGCGAATGAAAAGCCAATGGCCGCCATGAGGCGACGGCGCCGAAAGCCGTGTTGCATCGATGTCTCCTGCCTTGTCGTTATTCGCCAGGGCAGTGCCGCCCGTGCGTTGGAAATGCCGGGCGCCAGTTTATTTTTGAGGACAGGAAACCACTATCCGAAAGTTTCGAAGCACGCGTTCGTGGATTTTCAAGGCTTGCAGGAATGGCCGCTTCCCGCGGCAATCCCGGCGCGGCAAGTCTGGCGTCTGGTGAGCAATACCGCACAAGGATCGGAAGGCGCATTCGGGGGTGCACTCGGGAGCAGTCGGGGGCGCATTCCGGGGCGTCTCCGCCGGCCCGGAAGACCGTGCCGGCGTACCGAACAGCGCACTGTTTTTCCCTCCACCTCGATGTTTTCGATGTGGGGCGCCCCACTCTGGTGCTAAGCTTCGTGCCTGTCCGAAACATCCAGCCACAAGCCTAATTGTTAGGACATTTCGGCTTGCCTCCCAGTCCCGCCGCCTGACGCGGGGTCCCCATCGGGATTTCCCGGGTTTCCATGCCGCGGCGCCCACCAGACACGCCATTCGGAGCGACCCTTCCGCCACACCCACTACGTGGCGCAGGCGCCGCACATCGCATCAAGAAAACTCAGAGACATCGTGACTTCTCGCACCCTCGATTCCTTCCTGGCCGGGGTCTCCCGGCGTGACCCCAACCAGCCCGAATTCTTCCAGGCCGTGAAGGAGGTCATGATGACCTTGTGGCCGTTCGTCGAGCGCAACCCGCGCTATGGCGATCAGGCCCTGCTGGAACGGCTGGTGGAACCGGAACGCGTGATCCAGTTCCGCGTGGCATGGACCGACGATCGCGGCCAGGTGCAGGTCAACCGCGCCTTCCGCGTGCAGCACAGTTCAGCGATCGGCCCGTACAAGGGCGGGATGCGCTTTCACCCGACCGTGAACCTGTCGGTGCTGAAGTTCCTGGGCTTCGAGCAGACTTTCAAGAATGCGCTGACCACCCTGCCCATGGGCGGCGGCAAGGGCGGCTCGGACTTCGACCCGAAGGGCAAGTCCGACGCCGAAGTCATGCGCTTCTGCCAGGCGCTGATCACCGAGCTGTATCGTCACCTGGGACCGGACACGGACGTGCCGGCCGGTGACATCGGCGTGGGCGCACGAGAAGTCGGCTTTATGGCCGGCATGATGAAGAAGCTGTCGAACCAGTCCGCCTGCGTGTTCACTGGCAAGGGTCTGGCCTTCGGCGGCAGCCTGATGCGTCCCGAGGCCACTGGCTACGGCACGGTGTACTTCGCGCAGGAGATGCTGCATCGTCGCGGCCGCGAATTCGACGGTCTGCGTGTGCTGCTGTCGGGCTCGGGCAACGTGGCGCAATACGCCGCCGACAAGGCGATCGAGCTGGGTGCCAAGGTGCTGACGGTGTCGGACTCCGGCGGCGTGCTGCACTTCCCCGAGGGCATGAATCGCGAGCAACTGGACGCGCTGATGACGTTCAAGAACGACACCCGCGGCCGCCTGTCCGACTTCGCCGAGCAGCATGGCCTGCGCTTCGAGGCGGGCAAGACGCCGTGGCACGTACCCGCTGACGTGGCACTGCCGTGCGCCACCCAGAACGAACTGAACGGTCAGGATGCCGAGCGCCTGCTGTCGAACGGCGTGTTCTGCGTAGCCGAAGGCGCCAATATGCCGTCGACGCTGGACGCCGTGGACCGCTTCGTGGCCGCACGCATCCTGTATGCGCCGGGCAAGGCCAGCAACGCTGGCGGTGTGGCCACCTCGGGCCTGGAAATGTCGCAGAACGCAATGCGCATGGCCTGGCATCACGCCGAGATCGACGAGAAGCTCCACGCCATCATGAAGGACATCCACGGCAACTGCATCCACTACGGCCAGAAGGAAGACGGCTACATCAATTATGTGGAAGGCGCCAACATCGCCGGCTTCGTCAAGGTGGCGGACGCCATGCTGGCGCAGGGTGTGATCTGATCCCGCGGCCGATCGGGCAGCTGGTCTAACCAGACACCCGGTTGCCAGCCCGGGGAGGAATGCGACGAGGCTTGCCTCGTCGCATTTTCTTTTGCCCGCTGCGCCGCCACGCATCGTCAGGTAGGATTGGCGCTCCCCCTGATCGCGTCGGCCGGGCCCACACGCCCCGTGTGCCGCGGAGAACACAAGATGGAATACATCAACACCCTGCTGGCACTGACCGGCGTCATGATGCTGAGCGTCGCCAGCCCGGGACCGAATTTCATGATCGTCACATCGACGGCGGTCGCGTCTCGGCGTGCAGGCGTGATCACCGGCCTCGCGCTTGGCGCAGCCTCAGGCACCTGGGCCCTGATCGCGATCGCCGGACTCGGCCTGATCGTCACGCATGTGGCATGGATCGGCACGGCGCTCCGGATTGCTGGCGCCGCCTACCTGATCTGGCTCGGGGCAAAGATGATCCTGACCGCGCACCGCCCGCTGAACGCTCCGACCCTCGTTGCGCCATCCGGCTGGACCGCCGCGAAGAAGGGGTATGTCGTCAGCATGACCAACCCCAAGGCCGTGGCGTTCTACGGCAGCATCTTCGCGTTGATGGTCCCCGCTCACGCGCCGGCGTGGTTCCACGTCGCTGTCATCGCCATTGCAGTCGCGGTATCGTCCGCGTGGTACTGCGGCATGGCGCTGCTCGCCTCGCACCCTGCGGTTCACCGGTTACTGATGCGGCGCAAGGCCGTGCTGGATTCCGTGGTTGGAGGACTGCTGATAGTCCTTGGCGGACGGATGCTGGCGGCGCGCTGAAGCCTTGCGTTCCCCGCCAATTCACCGGGAATGCGACGGGGGGCGGGAGAGAATCGTTATCGGCCACCATCGGCCTACTGATAGTCGAAAGTGAAAACCATCGTACCCCTCACGGGGCCCCAACTGGGTCTGTTTGAAAGACTGTAGTACCGGAACGCATAGCGATACGAGGCCATGCGGTTGGCGGAAATGCGACCAAGATGATTGCGCGTTTGCAGGGGCACCGGGGTATAAGTGTTGCCATCGATCAGCTGCATGCCTACCCCTCTGGCCATGTGAAACGAGTTTTCGGTCTGGATGCCGAGCACGCCCGTGGAAGCGGATCTGACAGGCGTCCCGCTGGCACCATCGAAGGATATGCCCACAACTGCCTCGCCATCGCATGTGAGCCCGATGGAGAATGGCGCAAAGCCCGCCGTCGAACCATACCCGGTGAGACTCGACGCCGTGACATCCGGAAGGGTAACGTTCGTCGGAGCTCGCGTCGTGCAGGTAATCTGACGCGGCGCGGCGATACCGGTGAAGCCGATGTAGTTCCCTGCATTGTGGGGGCTCCCGAGGCCGACTCCTGAACGATAAACGCCAAAACCAAAGCGCGTTTGCGCGGGATTCAGGCTATCCTGACTTTTACTGATCGCTCCCGTTTTCACGAATTCGATCGAAACGGACACCGCGTACGAAAGGTCAGCCGCCAGCGTTCCCAGAGCCGCCGCTCTTGTATCGCAAAGGGTATCGGCAGCATTGACCATAGGCTGTCCCGCTGCGTTCCGTAGCCGAATGCCAATGCCAGCAGCACCTGTCGAATACACGCCTGGGGTGATTTCTCTGCCGCTGCCGTAGTAGCACGCAACGATCGGCGCGCCCGCATAGATCATTCTGTTGCCGTCCGCGACACATCGACCGCTGATCGTGTAGTTCCGCCTCGTGCCCGGGATTTCCTCGCCGACCGCAAGGCTGACCACCACGGCCATATTGTTCATGGTCTGCATGTACGGCATGGCAGGCGATGACGAGCAATGTCCCTGTGCCTGAACAGCATCAGACACGGCCGCGAACGCCAGTACACACAGCATTCTCTGAAATGTCCCACTCCAAACTTTCCGAATCATCACGACCCCAATTCACGCCATCCTCACAACCACTACTAGCGGCTGCGGCCATTGCCGGCAATCCTGAAGCAATAGCTTCCGGCGTGAAATGGCGGAACTCTTAAATCACCGCCCAGCGCCCAGGTTCACGCTGACGTGTGGCAGAGCCCGCTGCGGCATTCATGGTGTCAAGGATTCGGCGGCCTGAAGGCGATCTTCGATCTCGAAAGCAGCATCTCGCTCGAACCCTGTGCACAGGATAACCGGACCCCGCTCTTCTATCAGGCCTCTATCGTCGGTCTGATCAACAAGTACGGAACCGTTGCGCCGGGCCGCCAGACCACCCCACTGTATGACACCGCGATTCAATTCGACCCGATGGGCTTTGCGCCGCGGCACTCGCTCTACAAGCGCGCCTCGCACCCTGCGGCTCACCGTTACTGATACGGCGCAAGGCCGTGCTGGATTCCGTGATTGGAGGACTGCTGCCAGGACTTGGCGGACGGATGCTGGCGGCGCGCTGAAGCCTTGCGTTCCCCGCCAATTCACCGGGAATGCGACGGGGGCGGGAGAGGATCGTTATCGGCCACCATCGGCCTACTGATAGTCGAAAGTGAAAACCATCGCACCCCTCACGGCGCCCGGACTGGGTCTGGCTGAAAGACTGTGGTACCGGAACGCATAGCGATACGAGGCCATGCCGTTGGCGGAAATGTTGCCAAGATGATTGCGCGTTTGCAGGGGTACGGGGGAATAGGTGCCGCCATCGATCAATTGCACGCCTACCCCGCTGGCCACGCCAGCCGCGCCTTCGTTCTGGATGCCCAGCACGCCCGTGGAAGCGGATCTGACAGGGGTCCCGCCGGCGCCATCGAAGGATATGCCCACAACTGCCGCGCCGTCGCATGTGAGCCCGATGGAGAATGGGGCAAAGCCCGTCGTCGAACCATTCCCGGAAAGACTCGATGCCGTGGCATCCGGAAGGGCAACGGTCGTCGGAGCACGCCTCGTGCAGGTAATCTGACGTGGCGTGGCGCTGCCGGTGAACCCGATGTGGTTCCCTCCACGGCCCAGGCCGACTGCTGAATGATAAACGCCAAGACCAAAAAGCGTTTGCGCGGGGTCCAGGCTACCTTGACCGATCGCTCCCGTTTTCACGAATTCGATGGAAACGGACACCGCGTACGAAAAGTCAGCCGCTAAAGTTCCCAGAGCCGCCGCTCTTGTATCGCATCCAGTACCGAAAGCATTGATCATAGGCTGTCCCGCGGCGTTCCGTAGCCGAATGCCAATGCCAGCGACACCTGTCGAATACACGCCTGGGGTGATTTCTCTGCCGCTGCCGTAATAGCACGCAATGATCGGCGCGCCCGCATAGATCGATTGGTTGCCATCCGCGACACATCGACCGCTGAACGTATAGTTTCGCCTCGTGCCCGGGATCTCCGCGCCGACCGCAAGGTTAACCGCCACAGCCATATTGTTCATGGCCTGCAAGTACGGCATGGAAGACGATGACGAGCAGACTCCCAGTGCATGAGCAGCACCAGGAACGGCCACGAAGACCAGTACACACAGCATCTTCTTGAGTGTCTCAATCCATACTCGTCTAGTCATCACGCTCCCCAGTTCACGCCATCCTCACAGCCACTACTGGCTACGACCATTTGTTGCGATCCTGATGCAATTGCCTCCGATGTGAAATCGTAGAATCCTTAAATTGCCGCCCAGCGGTCAGGTTCACGATGAGGTGCGGCAAAGCGAGCACACAGAGAGAATCGACTAAGATGGCAGCCTCTTTCGATCCACGCTGCCCTGCCAGCCCCATCATGGCCCGCCTCAAACTCGACCTGCCAGCCGACCAGTTCTGCTACTCCACCCACCTGACCGTTCGCGTCACCGACATCAATTCGGCCAATCACCTGGCCAACGACTCGATGATTTCGATGATCTCGGAGGCACGGGCCCGCTTCCTCTTCGAGTTCGGCAGCGAGGGCGACCGCGTGGACGGTGCGGGCATCATCGTCACCGATCTGGCCACGATGTATCGCAAGGAGGCCCACGCACGCGACCAGCTTCTGTTCGAGGTGGGGGTGATGGACTTCAACAAGTACGGCGGCGACATCATCTTCCGCATCACGCGCCCGCAGGATGGCGCCCTGATCGCCATGGCCAAATCCGGCTTCGTCTTCTTCGACTACGCCACCACGCGCGTGGTGCCGATGCCCGATGGCTTTGCCGCGCGCTTCCCGAAGGTGAACTGGGTCGATTGAGCCAACACAAGCGCTGCGCCCACGGCGCGGAGTAGTCCCGTCCTTCTCCCGCCCCCCTTCTCTGCCTGCCCGCGCCCGTGACGATGCGGCTGTAATCTCGCCGCAATCGAAACGAAATGTCGGCATTTCTATACTCGCCGCTCCAATTCAATAACTGGAGAGAGAGTCCATGAATGTTCGTCACGGCGTTGCGATGGCAACCCTGGGGATGATTGCAGGCACTGCGTCCGCGCAATCCAGCGTCACGCTATATGGCGTCGCCGACGTTGGTATCGAGTACCTCAGTAACGTGCCTTCGGCCAACGGCGGCGCCAGCCAGGTACGGATGGCATCCGGCAACATGCCCACATCCCGCTGGGGCATTCGTGGTGTCGAGGACCTCGGCGGCGGCCTGAAGGCGATCTTCGATCTCGAAAGCGGTATTTCGCTCGATACCGGCGCGCAAAACAACCGGACCCGGCTGTTCGATCGGACCTCTATCGTAGGTCTGAGCAGCAAGTACGGAACCGTCACGCTGGGCCGCCAGACCACCCCGCTGTATGACACCGCGATCCAACTCGACCCGATGGGCTTTGCGCCGCGGTACTCGCTCTACAAGAGTGACGACGTGCTGGCCGGCCGCGCGGACAACTCGATCAAGTACCGTGGCACGTTCAACGGCCTGACGGCCAGCGGCTTGTACAGTTTCAGCCGAACCGGTGGCGGAGAAGTCCCTGGCAACTACACTGTCGACCGCAATCTCGGTATCTCGCTGTCCTATGAGGTGAGTTCCTTCGCGATCGGCGCGGTATATGACGAGTACCAGGGCTCCACACTTGCAACCGCCGAACGCAAGGACCGGCGCATGCTGGTCGGCGCGAGCTACGCCTTCGGACCGGCAAAGGCCTTCATCGGCTATCGCTGGTACAACGGCAACGTCGGCGCCATGCCGACCGACCGCTCCGATCTGTACTGGGCGGGTCTGCGCTACAGCGTGACTCCCGCGCTGAAGCTGACCGGCGCGGCGTACTACACGAACATGCGCAACTCCGGGGCCGACCCGATCATGTTCGTCGCCTCGGCAGACTATGCATTCTCCAAGCGCACGGACGTATACATGAATGCCGGCTACGCGCTGAACCGCGGCAACTCCCAGCTCGGCATGAACGGATTCAACGCGCCGAGCGGCAGCCCGACCAACGTCGTTCCCGGCACGGACCAGACTGGCCTGGTGGTCGGCGTGCGTCACAAGTTCTGAAGCGCTGAACGATCGGCAGCACCGACACTTTCTTGCGAGGGCAAGAGGGTTCTTGGCCTCCGGCTTCCGGAGGCCTTTTTTTTCGTTTGCCATCGCCCTGGAAGGACGTACGCACGATCCACCAGCCAACGCACACGGCAATCTGCCGCGGCGCTATTTTCCTTGATCGGAATCAAACGGGGGATTCTGAAGCCTCGCCACTGTCATCAGACGCAATGCCGATGGCATGAAATGCAAAGTCTGGCGTACCCACAACTCCTACCTTGATGCCAACGCCATGTGCGTTGAATTACCACATCAAAACGATAGGAGACAGATCTTGGCAACGTCCAGCATTCCCTTTCGCATTTCCCTTCGCAATACCCTTTGCGTTCCCCCTCGCACCACCCAGTGCGCACCCGTAACCTTCGAGGAGGCACGCTGATGCGCATCGAACCAATGACCGCCAGCATCGGCGCCGAGCTCGTGGGCGTCAGGCTTTCCGATGCGATTCATGACGATGGCCTGTTCGACGAAATCCGTGCCGCGCTGCTGCGACACAAGGTGCTGTTCCTGCGCGACCAGGACATCTCCCGCGCTGAACATGTGGCGTTCGCCGAGCGCTTCGGCAAGCTCGAGGATCACCCGGTAGCCGGCAGCCACCCCGATCATCCAGGGCTCGTGCAGATCTACAAGCGGCCGGACCAGCCGATGGATCGCTACGAGAACGCCTGGCATACCGATGCCACGTGGCGTGAGGCGCCACCTCTGGGTTGCGTGCTGCGCTGCGTGGAATCGCCCGAGATCGGCGGCGACACGATGTGGGCCAACATGGTGCTCGCCTACGAGAACCTGCCCGCTCATATCAAGACGCAGATTGCCGGCCTACGCGCGCGGCACAGCATCGAGGCGAGCTTCGGTGCTGCCATGCCGATCGAGAAGCGCCTGGCGCTGAAGGCGCAGTACCCCGACCCCGAACACCCAGTCGTGCGGGTCCATCCCGAGACTGGCGAGAAGGTCCTCTTCGTCAATGCGTTCACCACGCACTTCTCCAACTTTCATACGCCCGCGCACGTCCGCTACGGGCAGGACTACAACCCGGGCGCGGGCGAACTGCTGCGCTACCTGATCAGCCAGGCATTCATTCCCGAGTACCAGGTGCGCTGGCGCTGGAAGGCCAACAGCATGGCGATCTGGGACAACCGGAGCACCCAGCACTACGCGGTGATGGACTACGCACCGTGCCATCGCAAGATGGAGCGCGCCGGCATCATCGGCGACAAGCCCTTCGGCATCGGCGAAGGCGAAGTCAAGGCAGAGTCGGCGCAGCCGGCCACGGCCTGAACGTTCAATTCCACGGAGAGAGACATGGATTTCATCGACGGTTCGATGTTCCCGGAAAACCAGCAGAAGCTCGTCATTACCGCCGCGCCGTATGGGCCCGAGTGGATACCTTCCGATTTTCCGGAAGACATCCCGGTGACGATGGAGCAGCAGATCCAGAAGGCGGTGGACTGCTATAACGCCGGGGCCACCGTGCTGCACGTTCACGTGCGTGAAGCGGACGGCAAGGGTTCCAAGCGGCTGTCCAAGTTCAACGAACTGCTGGCCGGTATCCGTGCCCGCGTGCCGGACATGATCCTGCAGGTGGGCGGATCGATCTCGTTCGCGCCGGAGAGCGAAGGCGACGTGGCCAAGTGGCTGTCGGACGATACGCGCCACATGCTGGCCGAACTGAAGCCGACGCCGGACCAGGTGACCATCGCGATCAACACCAACCAGATGAACGTGGTGGAACAGATGTGCGCGGCCGACGTGGCGGGCACCTCGCTGGCCGAACCGGCCAACTACCGCGCCTATCGCGAAATGACGATTCCGGCTGGCCCGGAGTGGGTGGAGGAGCATATCCGCCGGCTCAGCATCAACGGCATCCAGACCCACTTCCAGCTTGCCAACATCGCGCAACTGGAAACGGTGGAGCGGATGATGCGCCGGGGCAGCTGCAATGTGCCCCTGATCCTGACCTGGGTGGCGATTGGCGGCGGCTTCGAGGCGCCAAACCTCTACAACCTCGCCAACTTCGTGCGCGCTTGCCCGAACGGCTCGGTGCTGACGCTGGAAACGTCGATGCTGAACGTGCTGCCGCTGAACATGATGGCGATTGCCATGGGCCTGCATGTGCGCTGCGGCATCGAGGACAACCTCTGGACGCAGCGGCGCGACCGCAAGATCGGCACAGTCGAGCAGATCGAGCAGCTCGTGCGCATCTCGCGCGAGTTCGGCCGGGATGTCGCCAACGCGAAGGAAGCGCGCGAGATCTACAAGCTCGGGACGTTCTACGACAGCGCCAACGAGACGTTGGCGGAGAACGGCTTCGCGCCGAACCGCAAACCCGGCCAGGTAGGCTTTACACAGCACGCACGCCGCTAAGGCGCTAAGACCCTAGGGCCATCCTGCTCGCCAATGCCCCGACAGCCGACCTGGCAGTCGGGGCATTGGTCGTCCCATGGATTGCAAGTGACTCCGGCAGCGCGGTAATTCCCACTGGGTGATAGGTGTCATACGCACCGGCACCTTGTCACGACCTACCAACCCGCGCAAACTCCCCAAGATCGACAACTTTCCTTCCTGGGGTAACGGGTATGCAGACCAGCGCGCGCAATCAGTTTTCCGGTGTCGTTGCACAAGCCACGGCTGGCGCCGTCAACGACGAGATCATCATTGACATCACCGGTGGCCAGCAGATCGTCGCCACCGTCACCCACGACAGCGCCGCCCGCCTGGGCCTGAAGACCGGCGCCAAGGTCGTCGCGCTGGTCAAGGCAACGTCCGTCATCGTGATGGTCGATGCGGATGCCACCAAGGTTTCGGCCCGAAACTTCGTGCAAGGCAAGGTCACGAACCTGACCAAGGGCGCCGTCAATGCCGATGTGACAATCACGGGTGACAACGGCATGGCCGTCGCCGCAATCATTACCAACGCAAGCGTAGACCGGCTGGGCCTGGCTGTCGGCAAACCGGCCGCCGCCATGTTCAAGGCATCGAGCGTGATCGTTGGCGTGGACAACTGAGTCGGTATCCGCGCGACCAGAACGGTCGGCGGAAAAACGAGAAAAACTCCGGTGACGATACCGTCCACCGGAGCACGGGCCTTGCAATAGCGATCAGCAGCCAGCAGTCATCAATCAGCCCTGCATGACGTACTCGCCGGGCGCATCCCGGAGCGAACCCGGCGCGGGATCGCGTGGCGCGCAGCGGCCCGAGGACTGTTCGGCCAGCCACTCATGCCAGCACGGCCACCATGAACCGTCATGCCTGGTGGCCTCTTCGGCGTATCGATCGGGATCCCTGTATTCACCGTTCGGCGCCCGCGTGGCCACACGGTAGCGGCGACCCTTGTGGCCCGGCTCCGAAACAACACCCGCGTTGTGACCGCCAGACGTCAGCACGAAGGTCAGCGCGTTGTGCGTCAGCAGATGCAGCTTGTAGGCGGATTTCCACGGCGCCACGTGATCGTGCTCGGTGCCAACCACGAACATCGGCGCCTCGACATCGGCCATGGCCACGGGGTAACCATCCACGCAGAACCGGCCTTCGGCCAGTTCATTGCGGAGGAAGAGCCGTGACAGCACTTCGCTATGCATGCGATACGGCAGGCGTGTCGTGTCGCGGTTCCAGGACATCAGGTCATTGGGGCGATCGCGCTCGCCCAGCAGGTACTCCCGCAGCACCCGAGACCAGACCAGATCCCTGGCGCGCAGCATCGAGAAGGCTTGCGCCATCTGGAAGCCATCGAGGTACCCCTGCTTGCGCATCAGCGCATCGAGCGTCGACAACGCGCTGTCATCGATGAACAGGCCAAGCTCGCCGGGTTCGTCGAAGTCGGTTTCCGTTGCAAATAGCGTCACGCTGCGCAGGCTGTCGTCCTTGTCGCGCGCCAGCTTCGCGGCGGCAATCGCCAGCAGCGTGCCGCCCAGACAGTACCCCACGGCGTGTACCTGCTCCTGGCCGCTGCGCTCACGCACGGTGGCCAGCGCGGTAAGCAGGCCCTGCTTGAGGTAGTCATCGAGGCTGTTATCGCGTGCCTCGGCGCCCGGGTTGCGCCATGACAGCATGAACACCGTATGACCCTGGTCCACGAGGTACTTCACCATCGAGTTCTGGGGCTGAAGATCGAGGATGTAGTACTTCATGATCCACGACGGCACGATCATGACCGGCTCGCGATACACCGAATCGGTAGTCGGGCTGTACTGGATCAGCTCGAACAGATCATTGCGGTAGACGACCTTCCCCGGCGTGATCCCCACATCGCGACCCACCACGTACGCATGCGGCAGCCGCCCGATCGGCAGATGCAACCGCTCGCCGACCGCATCATAGAGATCCTCCACGAAATTCCCCGCGCCGCGAACGAAGTTGGCGCCCCGCGTCTGCATCGTGGCATCCAGAACCGTCGGGTTCATCCACCAGACGTTGCTGGGAGACATCATGTCGAGCCATTGGCGCGCGCAAAATGCCGCGATCCGCTGATGATGCGGAGAGAGCCCATCGACGTCGCTGGTCAGCGCCATCCACAATGACTCAAGCCGCAGGAAACCATCGCGCAAGACGCAGTACGGCCAGTTTTCCCAGCCCGGCGCGGAAAAGCGCTGATCGGTGACGACCGGCGGACGCGGCATGAACGGCGGCGCCAGCGAATACTCGGCGGCGGCCGTGGCCTGCCACTGCAACGCGGCCCGCCAGCGTTTGCCGGGCGAGGCCGCCAGATGCATGGCCCAGTCGGTCCAGGCTAGCGCCAGCGACCCGAAGGAAACGCCGCCGGTCATCGAGGCGAGCAATGCCCTGACCTGCTCGTCATAGGCGACGTCAGGCCGCAGCGGCGGTGGTTCCGGGCAGGTAGCCGCAGCCGGAGCGGGGGAAGCTGCCGGAGCCAATTTGGCCGGTGCCGATGCGGCGGTCTTCTGCGCAGCCGGAACCGAAGGGGTTGATGTCGATGGCTTGGGTGAGGTGGCCTTCGCCCGTTTGGCGGGCGTGGCCTGTTCAATCAGCGTATCCGTGGCGTGCTCGAGGGCGACTGGCTTCTTGGGGCGCATGCATCAATCCATATGTTGGCCACCATTGATGGCAAGGTTGGCGCCGGTCACGTACGCGCCATCGTCCGAGCAGAGGTAACTGATCAGCGCGGCCACTTCCTTCGGCTGACCCAGGCGGCCGACCGGAATCTGCGGAATCACGTGCTGGTCGAGCACGTCCTGCGGCACTGCCCTCACCATCTTCGTATCGAGATAACCGGGAGAAACGGTGTTGACCGTCACGCCCTTGCTGGCCAGCTCCAGCGCCAGCGATTTGCTGAATCCGTGGATGCCGGCCTTTGCCGCGGCATAGTTAGTCTGGCCAAACGCGCCCTTCGAGCCGTTGATCGATGAGATGTTCACGATCCGGCCCCAGCGACGCTCCACCATGCCTTCGCAGAACGGCTTGGTCATGTTGAACACCGAATCGAGGTCGGTAGACATCACGGCGCGCCAGGCCTCGTGCGTCATCTTGCGCAAGGTGGAATCGCGCGTGATGCCGGCATTGTTGATCAGGACATCCACCGGGCCCACCTCGGACAGAATTCTGGCCGCGCATTGCTGGCAGGATTCGAAGTCGGCCACATCCACCGGGTAGGCCACGAACTCGCGTTGCTGCGTACTGTGTTCGCGCAGCCAGGTCGCGACATGATCGTTGCCAAGCGAATGCGTGACGACCACGCGAAATCCGTCGCTCAGCAGCCTTTCGGCGATGGCTTCGCCCAGACCGCCCATACCGCCCGTCACTACCGCAATGCGTCCGGAGCTCATGATGTCGCACCGCCCTTGGCGGCGCGCGAACGGCTGGCGCTGGTCGCAGTCGTGGTGGACTCGCTGGGCGGTACCACCCCAAACGGCGTCATCTTTCCAAGTCGCTCGTAGAACTCGGCCAGGGAGGCGGACAGCGGATCGAGCACGGCAGCGCCATTGCCCCTTGCAGTCGTCTCGCTGGTGGTCTCGACTCGCTTCACCCAGTCACTGCCACATTCCCGGCACTGCTCGAGCCACGCCGACGTCGCTTCGACCAGGACCTTGCCATAGGCCCGTGCCAGCGCGGCCTGCGCCTCTGCCTGATCTGTCAGTGTCTGCGCCTGCGCGGCTTGCAACGAAGCCCAGTCTGCAACCCCCGCCATACGGCTTTGCGCACTATGCATCGCGGTCAGGCGATGCTCCAGGCTCTTCAGATGGGTCTCGATCAGGTTGCGGCGGGTTTCAGCCGCAAGCGCCGCGAACTTGTAACTGTTCTCGAGAAACGCACGGGCCGCATCCAGCATCGGATCGGTGGCCGCAGAACGGAGCATTGCCATTGCTATCTCCTTGAGTTGACGTGATGGGGTGACGATCCGTCATTCGATCGAGTCTAGGCATAGGGCTAGGCCACCAATTGACGTATGTCAAGTTTGACGGGAATGTAGAAATCCATCGAACATTGCAGAAAGTCCGACACCCTTTTACCCAAAGGGTTGCACTTGGATGCACTAAACGCGGCCGATTCCTGTATCGACCGCGTGCCGGTCAAGTCCAATAGCTCCCACGCCGTCGATTCGATCTCCGGCTTGTGGGGCGGATAGGCCTCCATTCCGGGCTCGTATGGAAGTGGGGGCGCGTTGCACATGCGATCTGCCGTGCTACCGGAGAGTCTGGGGATAGTCTGACCCAACCGCATCCACCTACGCCCCCTTAGATTGATGCGAATCAATCTTGCTAACCCTCTTCCCACTACGCTGAGATACAGGAAGAACGCTAGCGCATGGAATAAGGAAGCGTGCATGGATGACCCAGCATTGACCTACGCATTACTGCAACCCAGTGCATATCCCCCGCCGGTTCAGGACGTTCAGGTCATCGAGACGCATATTTCGCGTGTGTTCCTGGCGGGGCAATTCGCCTACAAGGTCCGCAAGCCCGTCAAGTTCGATTTCGTGGATTTCTCGACCCCACAAGCCCGACACGCTGACTGCGAGGCAGAACTGCGCCTGAACCGTCGCTTCGCTCCGGCGCTTTACCTCGATGTTCTGCCAATCGTCGCGGGCGAAACGCCGGGTGCCGTCGTCGTCGGCGGCAGGGGCACACCACTGGAGTACGCGGTCAGGATGCGGCGGTTCGCACAGCACGATCTACTCATCGACATGTTGGGCGCAGGCCGCTTGGGGCCGGATCACATCGATGCGCTCGCCAGGGACATCGCGATCTTTCACGCTGCGCAACCGCGTGCTGCCCCACACGAAGGCTTCGGCACTCCGGCCAGTATCGACGCCACGCTTGCAGAATGTCTGGACGGCCTGGCACGGCTGACCTTCGATCGAAACATGACAGACCGCGTCGCGAACGCCGCGCGGGCACGGGCTGCGGCACTGCAAGGTGCTTTCCAGACGAGACTGCGCCACGGCCATGTTCGCGAGTGCCACGGCGACCTGCACCTGGGCAACATCGTCCTGCTCGACGGCAATCCGACGCCCTTCGACTGCCTCGAATTCGAACCTCGCCTGCGCTGGATCGACACGGCCAGCGATATCGCATTCCCGTTCATGGATCTACTGCACCACGGCAGGCAGGACCTTGCCTATCGGTTACTCAACGGCTATCTGGAGCGCCATGGCGACTATGCCGGGCTGGCGGTGCTGCCGTTCTACGTCGCCATGCGGGCGCTCGTACGCGCGCGCGTGCGACTGGAGTGTGCCCGGCAACGCCATATCGAAAGCACTGCGCTTGATCTCGTACACGTCGAATGCCGCGCCCTGCTGAATCTGGCGTTCCAGTTTCTGACGTTGCCCGCAGCGCCTCTGTGGGCGATGCACGGCCTCTCTGGTAGCGGGAAATCAACCGTCGCGGCAACCATGAGCGAAACACGCGCCATGGTGCGCGTCCGCTCCGACGTGGAACGCAAGCGGTTGCGCAACGCAAACGCGCAGCAGGAATCCAGGTACTCAGACAGCGTGACGGCACGCACGTATCGCCGCCTGCTGGCCATTTGCAGGCTGGGCTGCACGGCAGGCTTTCCGATGATCGCCGATGCGACATTCCTCTCGCATGACCAGCGCGCCCGCTTCGCAAATCAGGCACGTCGATTGGGAGTACGGTTCTTCATCGTCGATTGCAAAGCGCCAGTCGAAACCTTGCGCGCGCGCATCGTCGCCCGGGCGCTGGCACGCCAAGACCCGTCGGACGCGGATCTGGCCGTGCTTGACCTGCAATTGCGCACGCATGACCCACTGACCACGGAAGAACGGATCCACATGGTGCCCGCCGATCACCCGGGCTAGTGCCATCGGCATCGGCATTGGCATCGCCCTGCCTGTCCCTACGACCGCACTCGCTGCAGTTCGTCAATGCGGCGTTGATAGCTCCGCATCAGGCAGGCCTTGTCCACACACACGTTGCGCGAATCGCGGAGCCACGTCCGTTGGTCCGCCCGCAGCCGCGCCTTGTTGGGCGATGTCTTCATCTTCTGATCGTAGATCCGCGCCAATTGGTCGTCGGCGCGGGTCAGCTCCGCATCTCCGCATATGAGCTGCCCCGCGACGGATGTCAGCTTGCTGCAGCCAAAGCTCCGGGCGAGCGCATCCTTCGCGCCGCTCCGCCCCTCCAATCGCCCCGGCTTGCATAGCCCCTGCAGCGACCTGCAAGCGATGTTCGGGCCGACCCATGCCATTTCGGTAGCGCCATACTTATCTACGAAGCGATTGATGGCCGCGTGGCTGACGCCTCTCAGCATTGCGTTTGCCGCGATGATCTCATTGCAGAGCGAGTCCTCTGCATAGGTATTGCCCTCGTGACGGTAGCAGCTATGAAAGCCCAGCATGCCGCTGCCGACAACGCTCCGACGCGCCCCCGAGGCGAACAGGATCGACGCACAGGCGGACGCGCATTTCGCGCCATTGGGGACCACGGTATAGATGTGCGCCTTGTCCATGACGTCGACCATGCGGAAGGCGGCCTCGACATTCCCGCCCGGACTATCCAGGATGAACACGACCAACCCTTCGTCATCGCGATCGGCCCGTTTCACGGCCGACTGAAACCGCCTTGCGTCACCATCTTCGATCCGCCCCTCCCCGACCACCATTTTCATATTGAGCTGTGGCTGGTAATAGATCCTGAAACCCATTGCCGCAGCCACGCCGGGAGCAGCCAGCACCGCAACCAAGCAAAGCCACGGCAGCAGCCGTTGCAGCACGGATCGCGCCGCACTGTTATTGCTTGCCTGGCCCACGATGCCTCGCATTCGCCATCTCCCTGGAAAGCGGACAGCATAGCCTCGAATCCGTCTCCGGAGCGCATGCGGCTTCGCGGCGCCTCGTCGCAGTTACCACCAGTCCGCAATGGATTATCCGGACGCCATTCGGCGCCGAGTTAGGGTAATGTGTGCGTGTCCACAGCCTGCGGCGTCACTTCGCCTGCACGGTTGCGGGCGATCCCCCGGCCAGACGCGCACGGACACGGGGCGACTTAAAGGAGACATCCATGATTTCCCACGTGGCCGCCGCCGGGCGCGCTTCGCGAGGCGGCACGTCCAGCGAGGCCCCGGAGACCGATCAGCCCGGACTGATCGCCCAAGCGCACGAGCGTTCGAAATCGTATGGCCTGCGGCCCCATGAATCGCCCGAGTTCCTCCCCGCGCGGCCAAGCGAGCTGAAGACGCAGATCGAGCGCAGCCAGTCGCTGTTCACCCACGCGTTACCTGTCATGGAGACGCTCCACAACCAGATCGTCAACACGCAAAGCATGGTGATCCTGACCGACTCGGCTGGATTGATCCTGCATTCGCTTGGCGATGATGACTTTCTGGCAAAGGCCAGCAAGGTGGCCTTGCAGCCGGGCGCGCTGTGGTCCGAGGAACGCCGGGGCACCAACGCCATCGGCACGGCGCTGGCCGAGGGTCGACCCACGCTGGTCCACGCCGCCGAGCACTACCTGGAAGCCAACCGGTTCCTCACCTGCTCCTGCGCGCCGATCCTCGACCCGTACGGCAGGACCGTCGGCGCGCTCGACGTCACCGGCGATCATCGCGGCTTTCACAAGCACACCATGGCCCTGGTGCGCATGTCGGCGCAGATGATCGAGAACCAGTTGTTCGCCAATGCCTTCCAGGATGTGGTGTGCGTGCACTTCCACTCGCGGCCAGAGTTCATCGGCACGCTGGTCGAAGGCATCGCCGCTTTCACGCCTGCCGGGCGCTTTCTCTCCGCCAACCGGAGCGGCGTCTTCCAGCTGGAATTGTCGATCGGGGCCTTGCAGGCGCATACCTTCTCTTCGCTGTTCGGCATGTCGATGCCCCAGTTGATCGATTCGGAACGCGGCGCGCCCGCCGGCACTGTCCAATTGCAACTGCCGAGCGGCGTGAAGGTGTACGCGCGCGTCGAGTGGAAACGTCCCGCCAGCCAGATCGCGCGCGCCACCATAAGCGGCGACGCGGCCCGCGAGCGCGATACGGCGCCAGCACGCCGACCGGGCAACGGGACGTCGCAGCCAGACGGTCTGGATGCCCTCGATACTGGCGACACCCAGATCAAGAGCGTCATTGGCAAGCTGCGCAAGGTCATCGGCAAGGACATTCCGATCATGGTGCTGGGCGAGACCGGCACCGGCAAGGAGTTGCTGGCCCGTGCCATCCATGCCGACAGCCCACGCCGCGCCGGGCCATTCGTCGCCGTCAACTGCGCGTCGATTCCCGAGGCATTGATCGAGTCCGAACTGTTTGGCTACGAAGAGGGGGCCTTCACGGGCGCGAGAAAAAAGGGCGGCATCGGCAAGATGGTGCTGGCCAACGGCGGCACGCTGTTCCTCGACGAGATCGGCGATATGCCACTGCATCTGCAGGCGCGCCTGCTGCGCGCGCTACAGGAGCGTACGGTGTCGCCGCTGGGCAGCAACAAGCTGATTCAGGTCGACGTCGCCGTGGTTTGCGCCACGCACCGCAACATGCGCGAGATGATGGCCAGCGGCCAATTCCGCGAGGACCTGTATTACCGCCTGAATGGGTTCGTGGTGCGTCTGCCGGCGTTGCGCGAGCGTGACGACCTGGATGCCGTGGCGCAGAGGCTGCTGCAACAGAACCATGCGAATGCGCTGCCGCTCAGCGAACCAGTGACACGGATGCTGCGCAGCTACCACTGGCCCGGCAATATCCGCCAGCTCGCCAACCTGCTTCGCACCGCGCAACTGATGGCCGAGGGATCGCCAGAAATCACGGAAGACCACCTGCCTGACGACTTCCTCGAAGACTGGCGCGCGCGACACGCGGCGGAGCCGAACGGAAACGATACTCGCCCCAGTCGGCTCGCCGACATCGAAAGCATGGCCATCCTGACTGCGCTGAAGGCACACGACGGCAATATCTCGGCGACGGCCAAGGCGCTCGGCGTTTCACGCAATACCGTCTACCGCAGAATCGAGGAAGCGGGCGGCCCGTCGCCGCAGGGCGACTAACCGCCCTTCCCGATGGCGGGAGCGGAAGCAATCGCCCCCGCCAGCCATCAGCAGAAGTTCAGAAGAAGCCCAGCGGTTGCGTGTCGTAGCTGACCAGCAGGTTCTTGGTCTGCTGGTAGTGGTCGAGCATCATCTTGTGGGTCTCGCGGCCCACACCCGACTTCTTGTACCCGCCGAAAGCAGCGTGAGCGGGATACAGGTGGTAGCAGTTAGTCCACACGCGCCCCGCCTGGATGGCGCGGCCCACACGGTAGGCGCGGTTGATGTCGCGCGTCCACAGCCCCGCGCCCAATCCGTACTCGGTGTCGTTGGCGATCCGAACGGCCTCCGCTTCATCCTTGAATGTGGTCACGGCGATGACGGGCCCGAAGATTTCCTCCTGGAACACGCGCATATCGTTGCGGCCCTTGAGCAGCGTCGGCTTGATGTAGTAGCCCTTGGCAAGGCTTCCCGGCATGACCTCCACATCGCCGCCGACCAGGCATTCGGCGCCCTCTTCCCGGGCGATCTCCAGATAGCCGCGAATCTTGTTGTACTGCTGCTCGGACGCCTGCGCGCCGACCATGGTCTCGGTGTCGAGCGGATCGCCGCGCTTGATGGCGGCCACCTTGGTCATCACGGCATCCATGAAGCGGTTGTAGATGGATTCCTGCACCAGCGCGCGCGACGGGCACGTGCACACCTCGCCCTGGTTGAAGAACCCTAGCACCAGCCCTTCGGCCGCCTTCTCGATGAAGCTCGGCTCCGCCTGCATGATGTCCTCGAAGTAGATGTTGGGTGATTTGCCTCCCAGCTCCACGGTCGAAGGGATGATGTTCTCGGCCGCGCATTTGAGAATGTGCGAACCGACGGGGGTCGACCCAGTGAAGGCGATCTTGGCAATGCGCTTGCTGGTTGCCAGTGCCTCTCCGGCCTCCTTGCCGAAGCCGTGCACCACGTTCAGCACGCCCGGGGGCAGCAGGTCGCCAATCAGTTCCATCAGCACGTTGATCCCCAGCGGCGTCTGCTCGGCCGGCTTGAGCACGATGCAATTGCCAGCAGCCAGCGCGGGCGCCAGCTTCCATGCCGCCATCAGCAAGGGAAAGTTCCACGGGATGATCTGGCCCACCACGCCCAGCGGTTCGTGGATGTGGTACGCCACGGTGTGCTCGTTCAGCTCGGCCGCCGAGCCTTCCTGCGCGCGGATGCAGCCGGCGAAGTAGCGGAAATGGTCCACGGCCAGCGGGATATCGGCATTGAGCGTCTCGCGCACTGGCTTGCCGTTGTCCCACGTCTCGGTAACGGCCAGCAGTTCGAGGTTCTGCTCGATGCGGTCGGCAATCTTCAGCAGGATCAGCGAGCGGTCCTGTACCGCGGTGCGGCCCCAGGCGCCAGCCGCGGCGTGGGCGGCGTCGAGCGCAAGGTTAATGTCCTCGGCGGTCGAGCGCGGAAATTCGGCGATCGCCTCACCGGTCACCGGCGTGGTGTTGGTGAAGTACTGGCCCTGGACTGGCGGCACGAACTCGCCGCCGATGAAGTTGCCGTAGCGCGGCTTGAACGAAACGATGGCGCCAGGGGTGCCGGGATGGGCGTAACGCATGGACTGTCTCCTGATGGATGAGTGACGACGCCAGCGTTCTGGTCTGATTCTGCGTGGCGTCCATGCGTTATTTGCAAAACCCGGGCCACCCTCCGCCGTGGCCCGTTCAAGCCGGAATCCAGTCGATACACCCCGGTGGCAACGAGAGAGACTGTTCAAGAATGGAACACCGGCTGTTCCAGGGATCAACAGTCGGTGGCTGCCGCCCTCACCGCTCAGCGGTTCAGCGGTTCAGCGGTTCAGCGCTGCGACGGCGTGGCACCTGCGGCGGGGAACCGCATCCGCGCGGCCAGACCGCCCAGCGAGGAGCGCTTCAGTTCGAACACCCCGTCGTACATCGCGCAGATATCGCGCACGATAGACAGGCCCAGCCCACTGCCCTCGACGGATTCGTCCAGCCGGGAGAAGGGTTGCATGGCCTGATGCATGGAGCTTGCGGGCATACCCGGGCCATCGTCGTCGACGCAGATCTCGATCTCCGATTCCTGCGATACCAGCGTCACGCGGATATGCGTGTTCGCCCATTTCCAGGCGTTGTCCAGCAGGTTGCCGAGCATCTCGACAAGATCCTGCCTGTCACCAAAGAAGTCGGCATTACCTTCCACACTCACTTCAATCGGCTTGCCCGCATGAAGCCGCACGAGCGCGCGGGCGAGTTCCTCGACCGCCGGGCGGATCGCAACGCTTCGCCCGCCCGCGCCGGCGGCACCCACTGCGCGGGCCCGCGACAGATGCCGGTCCACCTGCTGGCGCATCGCGTCCACCTGCTGCAGCACGCTCTGGGAGAGCGGACCGGGCAAGGCCGTGGCGCTGTTGGCCAGGATCGCCAGCGGCGTCTTGACCGCGTGGGCCAGATCCGCCGCCTGCCTGCGCGACCGCTCCACGGCATCGTGATTGCGTTTGAGAAGCGCGTTGATCTCATCGACGAGAGGCTTCACTTCGGCCGGCCATACTCCCTGCAACGTGGGGTCGCCACCGCCGTGCAGCTTTGCCACCGCCGCACGCAGGCGGCTCAGCGGCGCCAGCCCAAAGCGGATCTGCGCCCAGACGGCGCCGAGAATGCCCACACCAAGGATGCCGAGTGACAGCCACAACAGATGCCGGAACGACCGTTTGGCGTCCCGCAGTTCGGTGCGATCCAGTGCCACCGTGATCTGGACGTACGCGTCATCCCCGGTCAATTGCAGCCTGCGGGACTTCACCAGCAGCGACTGGCCTTCCGGGCCGTTCCGGATATCGGCGTCTCCCGCCGGAATCTTGCGCTCGATCGTCGTGGGGATATCGATGTCCCACAGCGACCGCGACCGTAGCGATTGCGTGCCCGACGCGGCCTGCCAGTAGGCGCCCGAGTACGGCCGTTCAAAGCGCGGATCTGCGGGCTGGCGCGTCAATTCCAGCTGGCCGTGGCCATTCCATTCGAGCGCGGCGGCAAGGCTGGTCAGGTCCCGGTCCAGCTCGGTCACGTAAGTCTTGTCGACGTGGCGCCCGAACAGCGTATCGAGCACCCAGCCCGTGGCGCATAGCGTGCCGACCACCCACAGCGTGGCAATCAGCAGCAACCTGCCCGCGATGGTGGGCCGCTTCATGCGCCGTGTTCCGGCGGACGCAGCCGGTATCCGAGGCCACGCACCGTTTCGATGACGTCGACACCCAGCTTGCGTCGCAGGCGACCGACGAATACCTCGATGGTATTGCTATCGCGGTCATGGTCCTGCGCGTAGATATGCTCGGTCAGCGTGGTCTTGCTGACGATCACACCCTGGTGGTGCATCAGGTAATCGAGCACCTTGTACTCGTGGGCGGTAAGGACGATGGGCGATCCGTCCACACTGACCTGACCAGTGGCGGGCGCCAGCGTGACGGGGCCGCAGACGAGAACGGGCGAGGTATGCCCGGTGGAGCGACGGATCAGCGCCCGAATACGGGCCAGCAGTTCCTCGGCACGGAACGGCTTGGTGAGATAGTCATCCGCGCCCGCGTCGATGCCTTGCACCTTTTCCACCCAGCTGTCGCGCGCGGTCAGAATCAGCACCGGCACCCCGTTGCCAGCCTGGCGCCAACGCTTGAGCACGGTCAGGCCATCAAGCTTGGGCAGGCCCAGGTCGAGAATGACTGCATCATAGGGATTCTCGGTACCGAGATGCTCGGCGTCGATGCCATCTGACGCGTGGTCCACCACATACCCTGCCTGAGACAGCGTATCGGCAAGCTGGCGCGCCAGTGTGGCTTCGTCCTCGATCAGCAGGATGCGCATCGTCGTCAGGGCTTGCGGGCTTTGTCGAGGTCATGCCCCTTTGCCTTCAACAGGCGCGCGTTGCGGGCATCGTACTTGAGCTTGGCCACCGCGCTGTTCGGCAGCAGCAGCTTGACTTCATAGGTCCATATCCCGTCATCGCGGTCCAGCTTGACGTCGATGACGTCGCCCGTGTACTGATTCGAGACGGTCTCGAGGATGTGGGACAGGGGCAGGATCTCACCCGAGCGCAGCGCCTCGCGGGCGCGGTCGGCATCGGTATCGGCATGGGCGATGCCGGCGGCGCCAAAGGGGCCGAGTGCGGCAACGAGGATCAGGATGTGCGCTGCGGGGCGCAGCCAGCGTGTCAAGGCATTCATGGGGCGCATGTTGCGGGGGCAAGCCTGAACAGAAGCTGAACGCCGCGCTCAGGCGCGGTTCAGGCTCGACAGCGCATGATGCCACGACATTCTCACTCCGTCGCCGCCATGTCACAACGATCCGCCCTACACGCAGTGCTCGCCGGCCTGGTCCAACTCGCCCCGCTGGCCGTGGCGATGGCCGCCGCGGCACTGCCCTTCTGGTACAGCACGCTTTCCCGCTGACCGGAGATCCGGTCAGCCCGGTTCAAGCGCCGAGCGTGGCGATGGTGTCCGTACCATCGGCGCCTGCGTGCGCGGGCTGCCGGATGTCTCAGCCCACCTCCCCCCGCATCCCGATCTCGCCGATGAGCTTGTCGTAGCGGGCGTTATCCGCAGCCACCATCTGCGCGAATTCGGCGGGCGATGCGCTCCTGCGAATCTCTCCCGCGTTTGCCTTCATCGACGCATCGAGTTTCCCACTGGCCTGCAACGCGGCCATGGCATCGAACAACTTCTTCGTCAGCGGCGCTGGCAGGCCAGCCGGGGCAAACAGGCCGCTCCAGTTGTCGAGCACGAAGCCTGGCGGCAACGATTCCGCCAGCGTCGGCACGTCGGGAAAATAGATCGACCGCGCGGCTGACGACACCGCCAGCGAACGAAGCTGTCCGTTGCGCAGGAACGGTGCCGCTGTCGATAGAACGGGCATGCCGAACTGCGTCTGCCCACTCATCATCGCCGTCACGATTTCGCTGGCACCCTTGTAGGGGATGTGAACCGCCTTGGTTCGCGTCTGGTGGAGCAGCGACTCCACTGCCAGGTGCGACACACTGCCCTTTCCGCCCGATCCATAGTTCAAGCCATCCGGCTGCCGGCGCATTGCGTCAATCAGGTCACGCGCTGTCTTGTATGGCGACGAGGCCGGCACGGCTAACACTACCGGGCCGCCGGACAGCGCCGAAATCGCGGTGAAGTCCTTGGTCGCGTCATACGGCTGGTCACGATACAGGTGGACGTTGATCACGTGCTGATTGGCCAGCACACCGAGCGTGTAGCCATCCGGCTCGGCACGCTTCAGCGCGCGAGCGCCGATGATGCCGCCCGCGCCACCGATGTTTTCCACCACCAGCGGCTGGCCCAGCACGGGCGCCAGTTCGGCGGAGATCGTGCGGGCCATCGAGTCGGGCGCGGTCCCGGCGATAAACGGCACGATCAGCCGGATCGGGCGAGATGGATAGGGTGCGGCTGCGCTGGCCACGCGGCTCATCATGCCGCTCAAGGCCGTGGCACCGGCCACGGCGCCTGCTGCGGCAAACCACTGACGACGATTCATGGTTGTCTCCTGTCATGCGGCGCATTGTCTTGTATCGCAATGTCGCCACGCAAATGCGTTAAGGCCCGTCGGTCAGGTCAGACCCGATCAGACCAGATGGTCATGCCCCAGTGGGATCCAGAATCGCCTTGGCGATCGTATTCCGCTGGATCTCGCTGGTGCCCGTGAAGATGCGGAACATGCGGAGCTTGCGCCAGGTCTGCTCCACCGGATGGCCGCGCGTCACGCCCACATTGCCGTGAATCTGCACCGCCTTGTCCGCCACCTCGAAGCAGCGCTCCGACACGAACAGCTTGCACGCCGCCGCCTTCATGCGCAGGTCAGCGCCGGCATCGGCAAGCATCGCCGTCTGCGCGATCATGCTCTCGCACGCCCACAGCGCAGCGGCCATATCGGCCAGCATGTGCTGGATGGCCTGGAAACGCGCGATCGGGCCGCCAAACTGGCGGCGCGCGCCTGCGTACTGTACCGACGCCTTGTACGCGCTCATGGCCAGCCCCAGCATCGACGGACAATGCAGCAGCCGGTTGACGTTGATGCGCGACATGCCGAGCTTGAAGCCACGTCCTTCGCCACCGAAGATGTTCGCACGCGGCACACGCACGTTCTCGAAGCGGATATCGCCATCAATATGCTGGCCAGACATCGGTACGTACTCGGTGCTGACGGTCACGCCGGGCAAATCAAGGTCGACGAGCACCGCTGTGATCGCCGGTGGCGCGGTGGCGGCATCGGTCACGCACATCACGATGGCAAAGTCCGCGAACGGCGCGCCGCTGATGTAGTGCTTCTCTCCGTTGATAACGAGATCATCGCCATCTACGACGGCACTGGTGCGAATGCTCTGCGCATCCGAGCCAGAATGCGTCTCCGTCAGCGCGAAGCACGTGGACTTCTCTCCGCGAATGACCGGCTGGAAGTAGCGTTCGATCTGGTCGGGCGTCGCGTACTTGAGCATGTTGCCCACGCGCGGCGGCCCGCCGAGATCACCCAGCACGTGCGGCGCCAGCACCGCCTCGCTGGCGGCCAGATCGGCCTTGAGCGCGCACTGCTCCGCGATATTGAGACCCTTGCCGCCCAGTTCCACGGGCAGACAGGCCGCGTAGAGCCCGAGTTCGCTGGAACGGCGCCAGACGTTGCGCAGCACCTCGCGCGGCCACGGGTCTTCGGCGCCCAGATCCAGCTCGCGCTCCAACGGCCGCAGTTCCTCGTCGATAAAGCGCTGGATCGCTACGCGCGTTTCCATCAGCACGGGGTTGGTCAGATGATCGAACATGATGTGTCCCTTAATTGACGCGGCGGCTGGCGCCCACCCAGTACTGTTCCCGCACGACTTTGCGCGCCAGCTTTCCGCTTGCGTTCTTGGGCAGCTCGGCCACGAAATCGACCGTGCGCGGCGACTTGTAATCGGCGATGCGCGCGCGGCAATGGCCGATCAATTCCGATGCGCTGGCTTGCCGGCCCGGCCACAGCGCCACCACGGCCTTGACGCTTTCGCCCCAGGTTTCATCGGGCACGCTGATTACGCAGGCCTCCATGACGTCCGGATGCTGGTACAGCGTGGCTTCCACTTCGGTCGGGTACACGTTGAAGCCGCCCGAGATGATCATGTCTTTCTTGCGATCGACCAGGTACAGATAGCCATCGGCATCCACCCGCGCCAGGTCGCCGGTGTGCAGCCAGCCGTCGATCAGCACCTCGCTGGTGAGACCGGGCTCGCCCCAGTAGCCCTGGAACACATCCTCGCCACGAATCACGAGTTCGCCAATCTCGTCGTCGCTGACCTCCTCGCCGCGTTCATTGACGACCCGCACTTCGGTTTCCCCCATGGCGCGACCGCACGATGCCAGCCGCTCTGGATGCCGCGCGAGTGCCTCGGCATGATCCGCCGTGGATAGCCGGGTAACGCCGGACGTCGATTCGCTGGCGCCGTAGCCTTGCGACAGGATTGGACCGATGCGTTCCCACGCCTCGCGAATGCGTGCGGGCGCCATGGGCGCGGCGCCGTAGGCCAGCGTCTTCAGGCAACGCAGGTCTGCCGTGCCCAGCGTGGGCTCGGCCAGCAGCAGGTTGATCATCGCCGGCACCATGAACACGTGCGTCAGCTTCAGACGCGGCACCTCGGCCAGGAAGTGCGCGGGCTCGAACCTCTCAAACAGGACCAGGGTGGCGCCAAGGAACAGATACGGCTGCATCAACATGCCAGACGCATGGGTAATCGGCCCGATCAACGCCAGGCGATCGCCCGGGCGTGCGGGGCGATCCATGCCCAGGATCATCTTGCGCATCGACGCCAGCCGGTTGCCGTAGCTCTGCATCGCCGCCTTGATCTTGCCGGTGGAGCCCGACGAGAAATGCAGCACGGCGAGGTCGTCCGGCTGCGGCACATAGTCGATGGCGGCGGTGGCCCCGCCATCGATCAGCGCTTCATAGGCACCGTATTGGCCCTCCGCCCCGGAAATCGCAAAGAAATGCTCCACGCAGCCGAACCCGCGCGATTCCCGCTGGTATCTCGTGTAGCCGGGGCCGACGATCATCACGCGCGGCGTGCAGTTTTCCACGACATCCGACGCCTCTTCGGCGGTGAAGCGGGGATTCAGCGCGGCCTTGACCAGCCCGGCCTTGTACAGCGCGCATTCGATCTCCACGATCTCCGGACAGTTTCGCGCCTGGATCGCCACGCGGTCGCCGCGGGTCAGGCCCAGCGCCAGCAGCGCGTTCGCCAGCCGCGTGGAACGCTCGTCGAGCTGGCGATAGGTCAGCACGCGATCCCGGTACAGCACGGCCGGGTTGTCGCCCCAGTAACGAGCGGCGCGCCTGAGGAAGTAGGCGAACGTCATGCATGTCTCCTTGCAACTTGTCTGGTGTTTGTGCGCCCAGTCTGTAAGATGACGGGCATCACTACAATGCATTGACTGGAATAAAGTCATAAACATCAGGAATGTGAGATGGAGACTCGCGATCTGGAATACGTGCTGGCTGTAGAAGCCCACGGTGGCATCGGGCGTGCCGCCGAGGCGCTGGACATGACCCAGCCGGCACTTACCAAGGCCGTGCAGCGCGTGGAGGCGCAACTGGGCGTACCGCTGTTCGAACGCACGACACTGGGTATGCGCGTCACGCAGGCGGGGACGGTCTTTCTCGAACGGGCACGCCGGATCCGGCTGGAATATGAAGACGCAATCAAGGAAATGCGCGGCATCCAGACCGGCGAACAAGGGATGCTGCGCCTCGGCTATTCCCCTTCGATGCCCAATGCGCTGGTGCTGGGCGCGTGCCGGCAACTGATTCGCGAGCGGCCAGTGGCACGGCTGCGCCTGACGATGCGTGTGGCGCGCGAGTTGATGGACCTGCTACAGGCCGGCGAACTCGACCTGGCCATCGCCCCGTTGCCGCGTCAGGCAAACCCGGCCCTGGTGTCGCGTGAACTGTTCACCGACCGCCTGGCCGTGGTGGCCGACGAAAATCATCCATTGCTACGACGACGCAACCTGACGCTGGCGGACCTGACCGACCAGCAGTGGCTGCTGCCTAGCTCGCACGTGCTGATCCGCCAGCAGATCGACGCCGCCTTCACGGAACTGGGCTTGCCCGCGCCGATCCTGCGCGTGGAGACCGACTTCGGCAGCACGGCCCTCTTCGATCTGGTGCGCGGCACCGAAATGCTCTGCATCGCGGGATCAACCAGCAATGGCGCCCAGGCGGGCCTGCGCCCCATCGCACTGCGGCCTGATGCCCTGGACCTGGGCCGACGCGTAGGCGTAATGTCGCGGGCGGGTGCCTATCTCTCGCCGCTGGCCCTGCGCATGATTGGCATTTTCGAGGCGCGGATGCAATGAGGGACGATCGGGACCCGCGCATTACACTGCAGCTTATGAGCCGCAGCCACCCGCAACCGCATCTTCAGGATTCCCTCACCGCCTACTACTGGAGTGGCGACGCCATCCGCAGCCGGCGCGTGAGTGACGTCGTGCTCTCCGGCACCGTCGACATTCCAGAGCCCCCTGCCCGGCTGACCGCAGACTGGGCGCGCGACATCTCACATCACATGAACCTGGAAGTGGGGGATGTCGAAGTCATGCCCCTGGCGCGGGCACGCGCGCGTTGGCCGGATTATTCGCACTGCGTGCGTGCGGTCTCGGATTGGGCGAGCACGCTTGGCCTGCCTGAAGTGCTGGCCGCGAGCGATGTGGCGCTTATGGTCTGTCGCGGGGCGCGGTATCACCATGACGGCGACCAGTATGGCGGCGCCGCATTCTGCAATCTCTTCCTGAGCGAGGACAAGGGACAGGACGTCCACTTCCCCTTGCTGGATCTTCGTGTTCCGCTGCAGCGGGGCACCGTGTTGATCTTCGATACCTGCCAGCCTCACGCAGTGATTCCACGCGACAGCAGCCGTTTCAACACCGCCGACTTCCCGACAAATCAGGATTGCACCCAGCTATTCCTGACCTGGGAGTTGCCGATCGAGAATGCCCACGTGGCACGGGCGCTCAAGATCGCGTTCGACAGCGACGTATCGACCGCACGCGATCTGGACGAAGAGCAGGTCCGACTACATTGCGAAAGGGTTGGCGTGTGTCAGGAAACCGGCGCGTGGCAACGCTTCGTGGCTGAGTAAATCAGGCCGGCATTCGCACGGCAATCCGCGGACACGCCGCTGCGATGCGGTCTGCAATCCCCGCCGGGTGCGGCACCGGCATTCCGGCGCGATTGCAGACTTGCAACGACCAGCGTCGAACCCCCTTCTCCGCCAGCGTATGCAGCAGCGCCATCAATTCGGCCTCATCGAATAGCGCGGGGTCCCAGGTCGTACGACATTCATGGGCGACACCGCTTGCCACCAGACGCTCCAGCGAGTCCATCACGCGTGTGGCGCTTCCGGGCGTGCCGGTCACGTGGTCGTAGCGGTGCGCGGGCGCCTTGATATCGAAGCCAACCCAGTCGACCCATGGCAGCGCGGCCTCCAGGCGGTCCGGATACATGCCAGCCGTGTGCAGGGCGACCTCGAAACCCAGTTGCCGCACATCGCGCATGGCGGCCGGTAGCGCGGCCTGCAGCGTGGGCTCGCCGCCGGAGAACACCACGCCATCCAGCAGGCCGCGCCGCCGCGCCAGGAATGCCAGCACGTCTTCCCAGGCCCGCGCGGACGGACTGGCGACCGGGATCAGGTGCGGATTGTGGCAGTAGTCGCAACGCCAGGGGCACCCCTGGCAGAACACCACGGCGGCCAGCCGCCCGGGAAAGTCGATGCTGGTCAGCGGCGTGAAGCCGCCGACTTTCAGGTCTGCCACGATGGGCTCAGGCCGCGCAGCGAATCTCATCGAAGAACGTGCGCTCGGCATGCTCGCCTTTCTTGCCGGTATTGAAGCTCGCCACCGGACGGTGGTAGCCCATCACGCGGGTCCAGACTTCGCAGGGTTGGCGCTCTTCGTCCTTGAGTGCCAGTGCGGGTTCGATCGAGAAATGGCGGGCGACAGCGAGATCAGTCATGGCGTTGCTCCTTATGTGCGAAACGTCGGGTTGAAAATCGGGAAACCTCACGCCGCCAGCGCGGCGCGTTTGCGCGCGAGAATGTCCTCGTCGCACTTCGGGCAGAAGCGGTGTTCGCCGGCCAGATAGCCGTGCTTGGGGCAGACGGAGAACGTCGGCGTGATCGTGATGTAAGGCAGCCGGAACGACTCCAGCGCGCGACGCACCATCCGCTTGCAGGCCTCGCCGCTGGACAGTCGCTCGCCCATGTAGAGATGCAGGACCGTGCCCCCGGTGTACTTCGATTGCAGGGCTTCCTGACGCGCCAGCGCCTCGAATGGATCGTCGGTAAAGCCGACGGGCAACTGCGACGAGTTCGTGTAGTAGGGCTGATCGGCCGTGCCGGCCTGCAGGATGTCGGGCCAGCGCTTGCGGTCTTCACGCGCGAAGCGATACGTGGTGCCTTCCGCGGGCGTGGCCTCCAGGTTGTACATGTGGCCCGTGGCTTCCTGGAATTCGACGATCCGCCCGCGCACATGGTCCAGCAGACGCACCGCCATCGCGTGCCCGGCTTCCGTAGTGATGTCGTACGCATCGCCCGAGAAATTGCGGATCATCTCGTTGATGCCGTTCACGCCAAGCGTCGAGAAATGATTGCGCAGTGTGCCCAGGTAGCGCTTCGTGTAGGGGAACAGCCCTTCGTCCATCAGTTGCTGGATACGCTCGCGCTTGGCCTCCAGCGTGTCGCGGCCCATGTCCAGCAGTGAATCGAGCCGGTTCAGCAGTGCGGCTTCGTCGCCTTGATACAGATAACCGAGGCGCGCGCAGTTGATGGTGACCACACCCAGGGACCCGGTCTGCTCCGCACTGCCGAACAAACCATTGCCGCGCTTGAGCAATTCACGCAGATCCAGTTGCAGGCGGCAGCACATGGACCTGACCATATTGGGCGTCAGGTCCGAGTTCACGAAGTTCTGGAAGTACGGCAGGCCGTATTTCGCCGTCATCTCGAACAGCCGCGCGGCGTTCTCGCTTTCCCACGGGAAATCCGGCGTGATGTTGTAGGTGGGGATCGGGAAGGTGAAGACGCGCCCTTTGGCATCACCCTGCGTCATCACCTCGATGTACGCACGGTTGATCATGTCCATCTCCGCCTGCAGGTCGCCATAGCGGAACGGCATCTCCTCGCCGCCGATGACGGGCACCTGTTCCTTGAGATCGTCGGGACATGTCCAGTCGAACGTCAGATTTGTGAACGGCGTCTGCGTGCCCCAGCGCGACGGCACGTTGAGGTTGTAGATCAGTTCCTGGATGTGCTGCCTGACCTCGGGGTACGTCATCGCGTCCTTGCGGATGAAGGGCGCCATATAGGTGTCGAACGACGAGAAGGCCTGCGCGCCCGCCCATTCGTTCTGCATCGTCCCCAGGAAATTCACGATCTGCCCGACCGCGCTCGACATATGCCGCGGCGGCGCGGCTTCCACCTTGCCCGGCACGCCGTTGAGGCCTTCATGCAGCAGAGTGCGCAACGACCAGCCGGCGCAATAACCGGACAGCATGTCGAGATCGTGGATATGGAGGTCGCCTTCCCGGTGCGCGGCGCCAGCCTCGGGCGCGTAGACATGCGAAAGCCAGTAGTTGGCGGTGACCTTGCCGGCCACATTGAGGATCAGGCCGCCCAGCGAATACCCCTGGTTGGCGTTGGCGTGAATCCGCCAGTCCTTGCGGTCCAGGTATTCATTGATGGACGACTCGACGTCGACAGTCGTCGCGCCCCGGATGTTCTGCTGCATCGCACCCCTCCCGTGCTTACGCACAAAATATGGGGTGGATTATCTATATCGATACCATAGGTGGTGTTGCGGCAGATCAAACGGCGACACCGCTGCGGGGGGGGGGGGGGGGGGGGGGGGGCCC